>JBAUUA010000801.1:0-15523 GCA_049582465.1 Bradyrhizobium sp.
CCGACAGCGTCGTCACCACGGCGAAGTGCGATGCAAAGGTCATCGCGCATCCCCAGTTCGCCAGTTGCGAGAGCGACTGGCGGCTGGCGGCCAGCACGCCGCGCAAGGTCTTGCTGCTGTGCGCCGCCGGATCGGCCTTGAGGACGAACGAGGCAAAGACAAGGTTGGCAGCGCCGACGCAGGCGATGAAGACAAAGCAGGCACGCCAGCCGAAGCTGCTCACGGCCGCGGCAAGCGGCGTCGTTGCCATCACGCCGCCGACATAGCCAGACACCTGCGAGATGCCCGACATGATGCCGAACCGTTCGTCCTTGAAGCTCAGTGCGACGAGTTTGAGAAGCGCGGTGAACACCAGCGCGTCGCCGCAGGCGACGATCAGCCTGGCGGCAAAGACGTCGAGCAGGTTCGGCGCCAGCGCAAACGCCGCACTGCCGAGCGAAGACGCCGCCATGCTGAACAGCACCACGCGCTTGACGCCGTAGCGGTCGACCAGCAGGCCCGCCGGGATCTGCATCAAGGTGTAGCCCCAGAAATAACTCGAGGCGAGCATCGCGACGCCGGCGGCGTCGGTGGAGAAGTCCGCCATGAAATTCTGGGTGATCGACTGCGGCGATACCCGCTGCAGGAACGCGATCGCATAGGCGATGGCGACTGCAGCCCATGCCAGATAGGCGCGATCGGCGGAGCGGATGGCGGGCGCAAATCCCCGGTGCTGCTCCATTATCGCCATCACACCCTCGCGTAACCGACCGAGAACAGGGCGTCCGCCGAGTCCGGGATCAGGCGGGACATCGCTGCATCAACCAGCGACGCGGTGCCGTGATAGGCCTGCCGGTGATGCTTGATGTGGCCGTAGGCGCCGCGCATCACCATGCCGGGTACCTCGAGGTGCTTTCCCGGATAGAGCAGCGAACACATCTCGACGCAGGCCGCCCGCAGCGCGGGGTGCTGGGTGTCGCCGAGCAAGGAGGGCGTGACCTTTTCGCAGATCTTGGCATTGGCCGCCCAGACGATGGGATTGCGCGTCCGCCATCCGTAGAGGATGCCGCTCTCGGGAGTATCGGCCGCGCCCGAGGATCTCAGGACTTCCGTGGTGAAGAACCCATACAGGCCGCGGCCCTGATGGGCCGGAAGCACCTCGGTGCCGCTGCGATAGATCGCCGGGCCGGCCGCGAGCTTGAGCCTGCGGTAGACCGAAAAGGCGACCAGTCCGGAGCTGGCGTAGACCAGGATGAGGCTGAATTTCCTGTCGAAAGGCGAGGAGTCCGCCGTCCAATGCGGCTCCGTCGCCTTCCAGTTGACCGCGATGATGCCGTTCATCGCGTCCATCAGGGGCCGCCTCTCCCCGGGGCTGACAAGGGAGGCGTCCGGAAAGCTGTAGATGGCGTATTCGGCCCACGGCGATTGGATCGTGCCGTACTGCCGGTTCGGCTCCAGTGACATGGTCATCACCCCGCTTTCCAAGGCTGATCTATACAGGGCCGCCTTTATTGGCTTAAAGGACAATATGCCCTCGAAATCTGCCAAACCCCGGCGGCCGGATTTGCGCGAACATGCCACCGCGAGGCGGGTGGCGATCATAGCCTTTCCCGGTGTGACCCTGCTCGACATCTCCGGTCCGGCGCAGGTCTTCGCGGAGTTGCAGGAGATCGAACTGCCGAGCGCGAACTACTCGTTGTCGTACCTCTCGACCGCGGGCGGCTTGGTGCGGACCGACGTCGGGATGATGATCGACACCGCGCCGATCGGAAGTGTCCGGCCGAACGAGATCGATACCCTCGTTATCCCGGGCGGGCCAGGCATCTGGGAGTTGCGGCAAGACGCCGCCCTGATGAAGTGGATCGTGGAGACGCTGCCGAAGGCGCGGCGGGTCGCCTCGGTGTGCCTTGGCGCGTTCGTGCTGGCCTGGACCGGCGCGCTCGACGGCAAGCGCGCCGCGACGCATTGGCGGTATTGTCCGAGACTGGCGGACGGCTTTCCTGCCGTTGGCGTCGAACCGAATGCGATCTTCGTCAAGGACGGGCGGGTGTGGTCATCGGCCGGCGTCAGCGCCGGCATCGACCTTGCGCTCGCCATGATCGAGGAGGATTTCGGCCATACCACCGCGCTCGACATCGCGCGGCGGCTGGTGGTGTTTCTCAAACGCCCCGGTGGCCAAAGTCAGTTCTCGACCGTGCTGGCGGCGCAGGCCTCCGATGTCGAGGGACGCTTTTCCGCGCTGCACGCCTGGATCATCGAAAACATCACCAGCGATCTCAAGGTCGAAACGCTGGCCGCGAAGGCCGGCATGAGTCCGCGGACCTTTGCGCGCGCCTATGCCAGCCGCACCGGAATGACGCCGGCCAGCGGCGTGGAGGCGCTGCGGGTGGAGACGGCGCGGCTGTTGCTCGAAAGCAGCGAAACCCGCGGCGTGGTCGAGGTGGCAGAGCGAGCCGGCTTCGGCGACGATGAACGGATGCGGCGGGCTTTCATGCGGCACCTCGGGATTTCGCCTTCGGAATACCGAAACCGCTTTGCGAGCTGAACCCGGATCCGCCGCAGGCGGCCGCCTTATGGCGGCCGCCTGATCGATTTCCGCAGGCTTTCCGATGGCAGTTCGCCGAACGCGAGCCGGAAGTCGCGGGCAAAATGACCCGGATTCTGGAATCCGCATTTGAGCGCGATCTGCGTCACCGACGCTGTTCCGCCGGATTGTTCGAGCATTTCGCGTGCGTGATTGAGCCGGATCCGCTTTGCAAAATCCGCCGGGGAGTAACCGCGATCTTTCTTAAATTGCCGGAACAGGCTTCTCGCGCTGACCTTTGCAACCGAGGTCATCGCCTGGATATCGATCGGCTTGTCCCAGTTGGCTTCGATGAATTCCTCCACCGCCCTCACCGTCGATGGCGCTGATGGCAGCGGCTCCCGCAACAGGAGGTGCGTATAATTGTGCCGGTGACACATCAGGAACTTCATGATCACCATGCGCTGGACTTCGACCGTGGCGATGTCCGAGAAGAAGGCGCCGCGCTCGTTGAAATCGGTCGCGAAGCTAAGAACCCTGCGACGCAGGGCCTCCATCGCCGGCTGACGATCGCCGGTGCTGTCGAATACCAGCGTATCGACATCCTGACCTAGCAGTGCGGAAAGATTGCGCAACAGCGCATCGAACTCGATCCGCAGCACGAGCTGTCGATAGCCGGGTTGGACGTCCAGCTTGAGCGGAGCTTCGGCGGGCAAAATGGAACTCCACGATCCCGGCGCGATCTCACCGGAATGGCCGCCGGCCTCGTATTGCCCCGAACCGCTGAGATTGAAGATCTGCCGGACAAAGGAGGCTTCACCGAACTCGAGCGAGACTTCGGTGGCGTATTCGCAATAGGACAGTCCGAGACCGCCGATCTGCAGATGATTCATGCGAGCGGCGAACCCGTCGCGATCCGCCGCGGGCTCGAGCCTGGTTGCGCCGAAATCCGCAGACAAACGATTGCGAACGAGCTCGGGGTCGCGTGAGTATAAAACCGGATAGTTACTCAGCGTTGATCGGGAGGGCATGCGTGAGGGAATCGGTCCTTGTTACGTATGCGCAGCGATTGTATGACGATTGCCCTCTATCATCTGCAATTGCAACCGATCGCGAATTGCAGCGAAGCCCCGTGACGCCTTGCGGTAATTCATTGGTCGCTTTGCGACAGCAATGATCGGATCCCGACATGCCTCGGCGCCCGCTCAGTCGGGTAGATGACGAAGCCCTGGCGCGTCTTTAATCGACTCTTTCAATTCCTGGCGGAATCCGGGCTGGACTGTCGTCACCGGGTCTAATGCATCGCTAACTTGATTAAACTAAATTTCCATCTACCGCTCCAGCTCGAGCGTCTTGCAGACGACAGATCGCGTGATGCTGAACGTAATGGGTTTTCGGGAAAAAGCGCCGCGGGTCCGCGGATCGGGCCTGCGGCGCCAGCCGCCGGACGTCGACGCCGAAATTTCAGAGTTGGCCTCCCGCATCATCAGCCTGCAAGCGCGGGCCAGGAAATCCTTCGACGATTATGTCGCGACCATCAATCGACTGGTCAAGATCGCCAGGGAGATGGCACCGAAGCTCTGAGCGGCGCTGAAAGCGCCGGCGGACATTCCATCCTCAGGGCATGGAATCAGGCCGAGCGAACGCGACCGCCTCAAGCTTGATGTCGACGAGTTTCGCGCCAGGGTAAGGGCGGCCTATAACGCGGAGCCGCAAAGACTCCGCAGGATGCAGGAGATTGAAATGCCATCTTCAATGCTGAGTATGGTCAGGATGACCGTCGGGCGCAAAATCTACGCGCTGATCGGTCTCAGCTTCATAGGCTTGCTTGGAGTCGCAATCCTCGACTCCCGCGAACTGGCATCGAGCCTCAAGCAGCAGAAGCAGATCGAGCTGCAGCACCTTACCGAGCTTGCGCTCGGCATCATCAAGGAAGAACATGCGGCGACTCAAAACGGCGCCGTTGCCGCCGCCGAGGGCCAGAAGCAGGCGCTGGCACGGGTGGCGGCGCTGCGATACGGCGGCAACGAATATTTCTTCATAACCGACATGCAGGCCCACGTCCTGATGCATGCGGTCTCGCCGCAGCTCGTCGGCAAGGACATGTCCGACACCAAGGACGCCAACGGCAAGCGACTGTTCGTCGAGATGGTCGAGACGGTGCGGCGAAGCAGCAGCGGATTCGTCGACTATCTCTGGCCGAAGCCCGGCTCTGACCAGCCGCAGCCGAAACTGAGCTATGTCGGTGGCTTCGGGCCGTGGAGCTGGGTGGTCGGCACCGGCGTCTATGTCGACGACCTTGCCGCCCAGGCATGGAGCTCCACGCAGCGTTCACTGATCGCGGCCGCACTGATCGTGCTGTTCACGCTCGGGGTGTCGACGATCGTCGCGCGCGGCATTACCGGGCCGCTGCGGCGCATGACGGGCACCATGAACGACCTCGCCGGCGGCAAGCTCGACGTTGACGTGCCGGGTATCGGCCGCCGCGACGAGATCGGCGAGATGGCGAAGGCCGTCGAAGTCTTCAAGAGCAATGCGGTGGAACGTCAGGCTTTGGAGGCCGAGCAGAAGCAGGCGGAGACCCGTGCCATGGCCCGGCGCAAGGCGGACATGCACAAAATGGCCGACGACTTCCAGGGCGCGGTCGGCGCCATCATCGAGACGGTGTCCGTGGCCTCATCGCAGCTCGAGGTTTCGGCCGGTGCGCTCAGCTCGACCGCCGAACGCGCGGAAGAACTTGCAACGACGGTTGCCGCGGCGTCCGAGGAAGCCTCCACCAACGTTCAATCGGTGGCTTCGGCGACCGAGGAGATGGCCTCGTCGGTCCACGAGATAAGCCGCCAGGTGCAGGAATCCGCGCGGATGGCCGGCGATGCCGTCGATCAGGCGCGCCGGACCAACGACCGCGTCGGCGACTTGTCGAAGGCGGCCGCCCGGATTGGCGACGTCGTCGAACTCATCAACACCATCGCCGGGCAGACCAACCTGCTGGCGCTCAATGCCACCATCGAGGCCGCGCGTGCCGGTGAGGCGGGTCGAGGCTTTGCCGTCGTGGCCTCCGAAGTGAAGGCGCTGGCCGAGCAGACCGCGAAGGCGACCGGCGAAATCGGCCAGCAGGTCGCCGGTATCCAGGCGGCGACGCAGGAGTCGGTCGGCGCGATCAAGGAGATCAGCGGCACCATCGAGAGATTGTCCGAGATATCCTCGGCCATCGCGGCTGCGGTCGAAGAGCAGGGCGCTGCGACCCAGGAGATTTCCCGCAATGTGCAGCAGGCCGGGCACGGCACCCAGCAGGTCTCATCCAACGTCACCGACGTGCAGCGCGGTGCCGGTGAGACCGAACTGGCCTCGTCGCAAGTGCTCTCGGCCGCGCAGTCACTGTCGGGCGACAGCAACCGCCTCAAGCTGGAAGTGGACAAGTTCCTTGCCACCGTGCGGGCAGCCTAGCCTGGACGTCGTCCAGGATTCTGAGGCGTGAGTAACGGCTGGCGAGTTCGGTTTGCACCGACGCCAGCCGATTTTCGTTACAACCCACGTTCCGCTCATGCTTAATCACCTCTTCCCCGTTGTGGCGGTAATCAGCTGTACTGTCGTTGATTGGTCTAATGTATCTATAACTTGATTCAATTAGGTTGCTGTCGACCGCTCGTGATCGAGCAGTTCAAGAGGTCGACGGAGCAACGATGCTGAACGTCCTGGAATTTCGGAAGACAGAGTCGCGCTCACCTGAATCGACAGCGCAGCCGCTGGCGGCAAACACAAATGTTGATATTGCCGCGCTGGCCTCCCGCATCATCGGCCTGCAATCGGAGGCAAAGGGAGAAATCGGAAATGCCGTCCTGATGCTCGATCTCGCCGCGCAGCACGCGCGCGAAATCGCGGCGAGACTGGCGGACCCTACGGCAAGGAAAAACTTCGACGAACATATCGCGATGATCGAGCGACTGCTTCAGCTCGCGCGGGAAATGGCATTCAAGCTCTGAGCCGCGCTGAAAGCGCGGCAGATATTTTCATCCTCGGGCATGGAATTTCACGTTTATAGGAATATGAAAATGCGCACCAATCTTCCGGTCACCAATGTCGAGTATCCGATCACGGACGAAACCCTGATCGTCTCGAAGACGGACCTCAAGGGCAAGCTGACCTATTTCAACGACCAGTTTGTCGACGCGTCGGGCTTCACCGAGCAGGAATTGATGGGGCAGCCGCACAACATCATCCGGCACCCCGACATGCCGCCGGAAGCTTTCGGCAATCTCTGGGACACGCTCAAAGCCGGCAAGCCATGGGCCGGGGCGGTTAAGAACCGCCGCAAGAACGGCGACTTCTACTGGGTGCTGGCGAGCGCAACCCCGATCTGGGAAGGCGGCCAGGTTGCCGGATACATGTCGATCCGTACCAAGCTGCCAGCCGATCAGCGCGAGGAGGCTGAACGCGTCTATGCGCTGTTCCGCGCCAACAAGGCGCAGGCCTATACCCTGACCGCCGGCGTGGTCCGCCGACGTACGCTGGCAGACCGTCTGACGCTGTTCACCGGCACACTGAAATCACGCATGGTCACGCTGATGGCGGTTCAGGCTGCTTTCATGATTGCCGTCGGCGTGGCCGGCATCATGGCGACGCGGGACAGCAATAAGCAAATGAAGTCGGTCTATGAGGACCGCGCGGTGCCGCTGGCACAGCTGTTCGACATCAATGACCGCATGAAGGGCAATACGATCGCGCTCTATGACGCGCTCGCCAAGTCGCGGGCCGGCAAGCCGCCCGGTGACGTCGCCGGCATCGTTAGCGGCAATGTCGAGGCCATTTCCAAGACATGGACCGAATATATGGCAACCTATCTGACGCCCGAAGAGAAGATAGTGGCCGATGATTTCGGGCCGAAGCGCAAGAATTATGTCGAGAAGGCGATCAAGCCGGGGATTGCGCTGCTCGCCGACCACAAATATGACGAACTGGACGCGCTGCTTGCGGGCACTGCCAACCAACTGTTCGCGCTCGCCAAGGAGGACATGGACAAGCTGGTTGCGATTCAGGTGAAGGAAGCCAAGGCACTGTATGAAGGAGCCGAGCGCCAATATGTCGTGGTCCTCGGTTTCTCGATCGCCATTCTGGCGATTGGACTGCTGCTGGGCGGATGGATCGGCATCCAGACCATACGTGCGATCGGCCGGCCGCTCGAGCAACTGAACGGCGTGATGGGGAAAATCGCGCAGGGCTTGTTCAACAGCCGCGTCGCCGTCGAAAGGGATGACGAGATCGGGATCGCCTTGCGGAATGTACAGGCGATGCAGGCCAAGCTCGGCTTCGACCGCGAATCCCAGAAGGACATGGAGAAGCGCGTCGCGATCCAGCGCAAGGCGGATATGCACAAGCTCGCCGGCGATTTCGAAGCCGCGGTCGGAGAAATCATCGAGACCGTCGCCTCCGCTGCAACCGAACTCGAGGCTGCCGCGGGGACGCTAAAGACCAGCGCCGAATCCGCCCAGCAGCTTTCGGTCGCGGTTGCTTCGGCTTCCGAGGAAGCGTCCACCAACGTGCAGTCGGTGGCCTCCGCCACCGAAGAAATGGCGTCTTCCGTCAACGAGATCAGCCGTCAGGTGCAGGAATCGGCAAGGATGGCCGTCGAGGCCGTCGACCAGGCCCGCCAGACCAACGATCGCGTCAGCGAATTGTCGCAGGCAGCCGCCCGCATCGGCGACGTGATCGAGTTGATCAATACCATCGCCGGGCAGACCAATCTCTTGGCCTTGAACGCCACCATCGAGGCGGCGCGCGCCGGCGAGGCCGGCCGCGGTTTTGCCGTGGTGGCGTCGGAAGTGAAGGCGCTGGCCCAGCAGACCGCGAAGGCCACGGGTGAAATCGGCCAGCAGATCACCGGAATCCAGGCGGCGACGCGGGAGTCGGTGACCGCCATTCACGGGATCAGCAGCACGATCGAGAAACTGTCGGAGATCTCCTCGACCATTGCGGCAGCGGTGGAAGAGCAGGGCGCAGCGACGCAGGAAATTTCCCGCAACGTCCAGCAGGCGGCGATCGGAACGCAGGAGGTTTCTTCCAACATCGCCAGCGTGCAGCAGGGCGCCAGCGAGACCGGATCGGCCTCCTCGCAGGTGTTAGCCTCGGCACAATCGCTGTCGAGCGAAAGCAACCGCCTCAAGCTCGAAGTCGGCAAGTTCCTCGACACGGTGCGGGCGGCCTGATGTTAAAGCAAACGGGTGTCGCCCGGGCAGGTCACGCAAGACCTGATAGCGTGCCAGCGGTGGCGAGCAGCGCGACCATTATCCAGGGCGGCATCTTCCAAACGGTGAGCAGCAGAAAGCCGCCGAGAGCGAGTGCAAAATCGCGCGGCGTCAGGATCGCGCTCGTCCAGACCGGATTATAGAGTGCCGCACCGAGAATTCCGACCACGGCTGCGTTGGTGCCGCGCATGGCGGCCTGAGCGGCGGGGCGGGTGCGCAGCGCATCCCAGAAGGGCAACATGCCATAGACGAGCAGCATGCCCGGAAGCAGCAGCGCGACGAGGGCAATGGCTGCACCGGCGAGACCGTTCGGCGGCGGGCCCATCACGGCCCCAAGATAGGCTGCAAAGGTGAAAAGCGGTCCTGGCACCGCCTGTGCCAGTCCATAGCCAGCAAGGAATGACTCGTTGGTGACCCATCCCGGCGTTACGACTTGCGCCTGGAGCAGCGGCAGCACGACATGACCGCCACCAAAGACAAGGGCCCCCGACCGATAGAACGCGTTGAAAAGGACGAGGCCCTGAGAGGCCGCCGCAGTGGCGACGGCAGGAGCTATCAAGAGAAGCACCGCAAAGAGAGCGAGCGCGATGCCACCGCCCAGCCGGGTGACCGGAAAATCCAGCTGCCCGAAAACCGGTGCGGCTTCTCCCCGGCAGAGCCAAAGTCCCGCGCACGCGCCAAGCGCGATCGCTGCGATCTGGCCCAAGGATCCGACGAACAACACGACGATCGCGACCGCGGCAAGTGCTATGCCGGCGCGGGCCCGATCGGGTGTAAGGGTCCGCGCCATTCCCCAGATGGCCTGTGCGACGACCGCGACGGCGACGAGCTTGAGCCCGTGCAGGAAGCCTTCGGCAACCGGTCCCGTGAATGCGGTTGCGCCCATCGCGAAGCCAAACAGGAGCAGGGCCGACGGCATCGTGAACGCGAACCAGGCGGCCAGTCCGCCAAGAATTCCCTTGCCGCGCAGGATGCCCAGGGAAAAGCCGACCTGGCTGGAGGCCGGTCCCGGGAGGAACTGGCACAGTGCCACAAGATCGGCATAGCCCGCCTCGTCGATCCACCGCCGGCGCACTACCAACTCGTCGCGAAAATAGCCGAGATGTGCGATGGGGCCGCCAAACGATGTGATGCCAAGTTTGAGAAAAACCCGAAAGACCTCGCCGGGCGAACCGCGGACTGCGCTGTTTTTCGAGACGGGATCCCGATCGTTCGTCTCCGCATCGACGGCCGAAGAGCCATTCATAGACCAGACCTCTTGCCTGTTCCTTTCGGCTTTCGCCGATCCGGAACGATTTCGCCGAACAACTCTTTTGCCTTCACAGTAGCCAGCTTGATCGCCTTGCGACCGAGAGGGGTTGCCCAGTAGTACTTTCGGGCTGTTCGCCCCTGGCGCTCCAGTCGTGAGGCCAAATAGCCCCGCTTTTCCAGGCTGTGCAGCAAGGGATAGAGCGTTCCCGGACTCAACCGATAACCGTGACGCGCCAGCTCTTCGATCATCCACTGGCCATACAGTTCTCCTTCGGCGGCATGATGAAGAATATGCAGGCGAATGAAGCCGCTGAGGAGATCGCGATGGTCCATCCCGGCAAGATGTCCTGGTTGTGATCTAGCTTAACTTGACTATCGCAGTTCGATAATGAAATTCAATAGCCGAGTCGATTGCCGAACGCCAACTCGGAGAATCAGCATGTCGGTGGGCCGTCGCGAGCTTCTGCAAGGCGCAGGAATGGTGACCCTTTCGGCGGCGCTGCCCGGGGTCGTCCAGGCTCAGCCTGCGGCCGTTGGCACCCCGGGATCGCCGCAAGGCGCCGCGGATCACACGATCCGGATTGGTAACGGGCTTGTTGAATTGGCGCCGGATCGTATCATCTCCACCACGACCTATAACGGACAGTTTCCCGGCCCGCTGCTGCGCTTCAAGGAAGGCCGGCAGGTCGTTATCGACATTCAGAATGACACCGACACTCCCGAACAGCTGCACTGGCACGGCCAGACCGTATCGGTCGATGTCGACGGCGCATCGGAAGAAGGAACGCCCTTTATTCCCGCGCATGGCACGCGCCGTATTGCCTTCATGCCCGGCCCGGAAGGATTGCGATTTTACCACACGCACCTGACGCCCGGCGCGGACCTCTCGGGCGGGCAATATGGCGGCCAGGTCGGCACCGTCTATATCGAACCGAAAGACGAACCGGGCCGCCATGATCGCGAAGTGTTCCTGATGCTCAAGGAATTCCAGCCGGCGCTCAGTCGCGGCGGCGACATGGCGATGGATTTTCTTGCGCCCGCAACGCGGGTCAAGGCGCTTGAAGAGGCTGGTGAGTCCTCGATGCGCGCGTCATTGGCCAAAGGAATGCCGCACGGTTTCGAGGTCGGTTACGGTCTGTTCTCGATCAATGGCCGCATGCTGGGACATGGCGACCCAATTCGGGTCAAATCAGGTGAGCGCGTCCTGTTTCATATCGTAAACGGCAGTGCGACCGAAATCCGCAGTCTTGCGCTGCCGGGACACACTTTTCAAGTGATCGCACTGGACGGCAATCCCGTTCCAGTGCCGATCCAGGTACCCGTGCTTTGGCTGGGGACGGCAGAACGAATCTCGGCAGTGGTCGAGATGGATCATCCTGGCGTGTGGGTGATGGGCGATCTGGCTGACGACGATCGCACACGCGGCATGGGCGTCGTAATTGAATACGCCGGCAAGACGGGAAAGCCAAAATGGACCAGGCCCGAGCCATTTAAATGGGACTACACCCGCTTCGGGCGGTCCGCGCCGAACACCCAGGCGCCGGATGAAACAATCGACATGACATTCACCAAAAATAATGCCGCCAATCAGGGCTTCAACGAGTGGCGGATCAACGACGTGGCGTTTTCCATGGAAAAAATGCAGCCGATGTTCCATCTGCGCCAGGGAAAACGCTATCGCCTCCGCATGCGCAATGCCAGCGACGACATCCATCCCGTGCATCTGCATCGCCATAGCTTCGAATTGACCCGCATAGCTGGCAAGACGACGGCCGGGATCATGAAGGATGTAGTCATGGTGGGCGGGTACCAGGAGGTGGAAGTCGACTTTGTGGCGGACAATCCTGGTCGAACCCTGTTCCACTGCCATCAACAGTTGCATATGGACTTCGGATTCATGGCGCTGTTCGACTACGTCTAGCAGCCGGGTTGGTCGCCCCGGATTGCGATCGACCAAACCCGTGGGGGCGTTCCCGTTTTCCAACCGCAATTCCTAGTGGGATTGCGCAACTCCGCCAACGGCGCTGATAATGGCCCGATGGGAGGCCGCAACCGACAACGGATTTTTGGCGATCGCGTCGAGGGCGCGAGGATCAATGCGCTGAATGCGCGTGAGCAGGCCAAGAGGGCCGTCCGCGAAGCGGATGCCGCCGAATGCCTGCTGTGGTCGGAGCAGATGGAAGGCTTCGGCGGGCCGGCGCAGCCATCGCCCACGATCGCGCAGTGCCTCAATGGCGGATATGGCTGGCTGGAGGTGATGTGTCACCGCTGCGAGACCCGCGCCAGCCTGCCGCTCGATGCCATCCGCCGGCCGCGCGATACGCCGATCTGGAAGCTGGAAGCGGCGCTCAAATGCCGTTCCTGCGCGAGTCCGAAATACGCGCCGCCGGTGCACCTGATCCGGCTCACCAGGGAGCGGAAGATCGCGCCCTATCCCTGGGTTCATCCCGACGATGACCGATAAGGCTTGCCCGGAACGGGCCCACAAACCCCAACGCCGATCAAGGCTAATACGGCACAGACGCCGTTCCGGAACTGTGGTAACTCTTGATCCAACCGGGAGGATGGCGAGATGACCGAACCGAAACTGGAAGTGCCGGCCGAATTGCGCGACCTGGCTGAAAAAACCATCGAGCAGGCTGAAAAGGCGTTCGGCATGTTCTTCGACGCGGCGAACAAGTCGATCGCGTCAATTCCGGCCCCGGGAACGGAGATGTCCAAGCAGGCTCTGTCGCTTACCGAGCAGAACATCAAGGCTGCGTTCGAGCACGCGCGAAAGCTGGTTCACGCGACCGACCTTCAGGAAGCCATGCGCATCCAGTCGGAATTCCTGAAAAGCCAGTTCACCAATGCTGGAGAACATATGCGCCAGATCAGCGGCGGCCTTATGTCCGCCGCAAAGGATGCGACGAAAGGCAAATGATGAATCCGGGCGTGCGCCGGCGTCAGGCAGTCACCGCCCACAAATTAGTCTTGCATCGATTTACGCCGTAGATTTTAATTATTGCGCAGGTCCTTGACGGGCCACCGAGTGACACCTCGCCGTCCGTTGACTTTTCTGCTGATCCCTGTCGGCTATCACCGGCAGGGATTTGCATTTGGCGCGTTGTTTTGTAGCGCCTTGTTTTGTAGCGCCTGGTTTTGTGGCGGCCTTGTTTTGAGAACGTCCTATTGCACGGGATATTTGCGCAGCGAACCGATATAGGCGGCGAGATCCGACGCCTCGTTCCGGCTCAGCGGAAAATTCGGCATTTTCGGGTGCGGGTCGAGCAGGAAGAAGGCGACCTTTTCCGCGGTGAAATCCGACTTGTGCGCGATCGCGTCGAACGGGGGAGCGTCCGTGCTTGTCTGCTTCTGCGTGCTGTCAACCAGGTGACAGGAGGCACACCAGCGCTTGGCGAGCTCGGCGCCGTGATTGGCGTCGGCGGCCAGCGCCACCGAGCCGCCGAATCCGACGGCTGCAACAACCAAAACCTGGGTCAGTCTGAAAAACGCGCGCATCCGGTGCTCTCCTTCGATTTCGTATTTAGCTACGCCATTCGCGGCGCCCGCGCTTGATTTTAGTCAAGGTGCAGGATTGTTTTCCCGATAAGGGCCAAATTTGGTCTGCGGCCTAACCGGGCGGTGGTCCATCACCCCACGCGCTCGCTATTTTTCCTTGTCGCTTAACATCTTGCCGGTGATCTTGTTGACCAGATGGATCCGGCCGCAGGCGGGGCAGGTCACGACCTCATAGCTGTCCGTTCGATCGGGCGGCGCCGTATCGGGCAACCACACCTGAACGTTCATGCCGGTCTGGACGCATCGAAAGATCAGCTTCGCCATTTTTTCACGCTAGCGCCGCCGACGCGGCCTGCATTGACCTGCCTCAACAGCGGGATGGAACGAAGGGCCCCGCATTCCGTTGATTTTTCACAGTCAGGAAATGCTGCCATGCAACGCATCAAACGTCCGCCCATCCGCAACAAGATCAACACCGCCGATCCGGCGCAGCTTCGCGCCTGGACCCGGCGACTCCACGTACCGGCGGATGACCTGAAAGCCATCGTCGAGAAGGTGGGTAACTCCGTTGCCGCCGTGAGCAAGGAAGTGGAACTGCAGCGTCTCTCTCACCAGCCCTGTCCGGTGCCTCCGATCGAAAGCTCAATCCCGCGCGAACCAGCCAAAGGCGAACCGGCAATACTCGCTTGACCGCATTCCCGATCGGCTCGCTTCGGTGTCGCGTAGAGGTGAGATTCTTCGGCGGGATTGACCTGCCGCAAGGTCAGCGCCCGCTATTCGCTGCATATTTGCGTTGTTGAAGATTTGTGGGGCAACGCACATGTGGATCACAAAGGACGATTTTCGAGTTAGAGCCGAGAATTTCGATCTATCGAATGGCCTGAATATTCTTCGTATCATCTGCGGGCTGTTCCTGTTTCCTCACGTGATGGGAAAGTTCGCGGCCGGCATGGTCTCGGCGGGAACGGCGGCGTTTTTCGCCAAGGCGGGTTTTCATCCACCGGAAGTCTGGGTTTGCATCGCCGCGGTTTCCGAGACGGCCGCCGGTGTGGCGCTTGTGCTCGGCATCTGCACGCGTTTTGCCGCGCTCGGCGCGGCGGCGCTGCTCGCCATCGCGGTTTACTCGCTGCAAGTCGTCAAGGGCTTCGGCTGGACCTGGAATACCGGTGGATATGAGTATCCGGTGTTTTGGGCCATTACGTCGCTGGCCGTGGCCCTCGAGGCGTGGAAGGCCCATCTGCGGAACGTTCGCCCAGCGATCGTGACCAAAGCTTTGAAGGTTGCCGCGTAGCGTCGCAAGCGCGACGCTGCAAGGCAAAGACCGCCCCGCCGCCGCCGGCGGGGCGGTTGGTTTATATCGACCTAGTTGTACTTGAACTGCGGCATCGCCTTCAGCTGATCCTTGGTCGCATTGAAGACCGCGTGATCGGGGTACCACTTCTCGTCGGTGGCGCGGGCCGGCCGGTTGCTGGTGCCAACCGTCGTTTTGTCCTTGTCCGCGGGTGCGGCGGTCGAGGAGGTGCGCACGGGTTCATTGACCCATTTCAGCTTCTCCATGGGCACTGCGACATAGTGCTCGCCCATGCCGAGAAAGCCGCCGACGCCGAGGACGACGTTCTCGACCTTGCCTGACTTGTCGACGATCAATTCCTGAATGTCGCCGATCTTCTCGTTGCTGTCGTTGTAGACATTGACGCCGATCAGCTTGGAAGACCGCCACTGGCCTTCCTTGTGCACGGCGGTGTTGATGTTGGAACGGTCGGTGGTGGCGGTTTCAGCAAACGCCGCGCCGGTCAGAAGCGCGGTGCCGAGCAGCACCGCGGCGAGATATTTCGATTTCATTTCGGTCTCCAGTGTGGGTCGTGGTGAAGGTGATTGTTGTTGGCCGTTAAGGCAGTTCAGTCAGTCGTGATGAGGAAATGTCGGAACGCGAGGAAAGTTCCTGACAGGAACTCGATCTCGCGCTGGAACAGCCGTCAGGCTCTGACGTTCTCGTGCCGCATCCCGGATACGCATAGGACTGGAG
>JBAUUA010000802.1:0-2281 GCA_049582465.1 Bradyrhizobium sp.
ACGGCCTGCTGATCGTCCTGATCGCCGCCTGCGCCGTGTTGCTGCTGCGCTCCCCGGCGATGGCCGTGGCCGATACGGCGGCGGAAGCAGCCGACGCACCGCCGCGGCCATGGACCTTGCGCGCGCGCTGGATCTTCCTCGCCGCGGTGCCGTCGGGCCTGCTGATCGCCGTCACCGCGCATATCTCCACCGATGTCGCGGCTGCGCCGTTGTTGTGGGTGCTGCCGCTGTCGCTGTATCTCCTGACCTGGGTGCTGGTGTTTCAGTCGCGCCCGCTGCTGCCGCACAAATGGATGTTGCGGCTGCAGCCGCTGGCGATCACCGGCGTGATCGTGCTGCTCGCGGTCGGCGGCGAGCAGAACCTGCTGCTGACGCTGGGCGGCCATAAGCTCTGTTTCTTCGTCATCGCGATGGCCTGCCATGGCGAACTGGCGCGCACCCGCCCGGCGGCGAAATATCTCACCGGCTTCTACGTCGCGCTGTCGTTCGGCGGCATGGTCGGCGGCCTGTTCGCTGGCCTGATCGCGCCCTATGCGTTTTCATGGGTCGCGGAATACCCGATCCTGCTGGCCCTGGCCGCGCTGTGCCGCCCGCCCGGCGGCGCGGAGCGGTTTTCGCGCTGGAGCGGCTGGTACTGGCCCTTCCTCGCCGTGCTGGCGGTGGCCCTGATCGCGCCGTCCTGGTCCGACGGCAAGGTCATGCATTGGCTCGACGACAACAGGGTCTGGATGATCGGGGCGGTCGGCGTGCTCTCGGCCTTGCTCGCGCTCGGCCTGAACGCCAACCGCGCCAAGATCTTCGGCACCGTGGTGGTGGCGCTGGTGCTGATCCGGGCCTATCCGGCCGACGACGGCCGGGTGGAAACCGTGCGCAGCTTCTTCGGCGTCCACAAGATCGTGGTGACGCCGCACGGCCAGTACCATGTGCTGATGCACGGCACGACCATTCACGGCGCGCAAAAATTCCAGAACGACGACGGCACGCCGGTCACCGGCCGGCCCGAGCCGATCACCTACTACCACAAGGATGGCGGCATCGGGCAGGCGATCACCGCCGTGCGCGCGCGCAAGGGTGCGCCGTTGCGCGTCGCGGTGATCGGGCTGGGGGCGGGCACGCTGACCTGCGCCTCCGAGCCGGGCGAGACCTGGAAGTTCTTCGAGATCGACCAAACCATGGTCGACACCGCGCGCGATCCCAGATACTTCACCTATATCAGGGATTGCGAGCCGGACCTGAAGCCCGTGATCGGCGACGCGCGGCTGACCTTCGCGCGCGAGCCTGATGGCATCTACGACCTGATCATCGTCGATGCCTATTCATCGGACGCGATCCCGATTCATCTCGCCACCGAAGAGGCGATGGCGATCTACAAGAAGAAGCTGGCGCCGCAGGGCGCGGTGGTGATGCACGTGTCGAACCGGCATCTGGAACTGGCGAGCGTCATCGTCGGCATTGCCGACGCCAACGATCTCAAGAGCTGGGTCTATAGCGAGGACTCCAACCGCGATAACGAGTATATCTTCGCGACCTCGGTGGTGGTCTGCGCGCGCGAGGAGGCCGACGTCGGCAAGCTGGCCTCGTCGGACGTGTGGGCCCTGACCGAAGCCGACGAGAACCAGCGGGTCTGGACCGACGACTATTCCAACGTGCTCGGCGCGGTCTACCGGCGGCTGCGCGACGGCGAGCAATAGCGGAGTCGGGGGAATTCGATGCACGATAAGGTCGACGTCCTGATTATCGGATCCGGCGCATCGGGCGCGGCGGTGGCGTGGAGCCTCGCCGATGCCAGGATGCGGATTCTCTGCCTCGAGCAAGGCGACTGGGTGAAGTCGTCGGATTATCCGAGCAACGGCCGCGACTGGGAGGCGCGCCTGTTCAGCGATTTCGCCATCAATCCCAACCGCCGCGCCCGGTCGACCGACTATCCCATCAACGACGCCAACTCGCCGATCAAGGTGGTCAATTTCAACGGCGTCGGCGGCAGCACCATCATGTACACCGCGCATTTTCCGCGTCTGCATCCTTCCGATTTCAAGGTGCGCACGCTCGACGGCGTCGCCGACGACTGGCCGATCGACTATTCGACGCTGGAGCCGTACTTCGCCGAGAACGACCGCATGATGGGCGTCTCCGGTCTTGCCGGCGATCCCGCCTATCCGCCGAAGCAGCCGCCGATGCCGCCATTGCCGCTCGGCAAGTCCGGCGCTCGTTTCGGCAAGGCGATGAACCAGCTCGGCTGGCACTGGTGGCCGTCCGACACCACCATCGCCACCACCGATTA
>JBAUUA010000803.1:0-2199 GCA_049582465.1 Bradyrhizobium sp.
GAATTGGCCTGCTCGATGCCGACCAGATTGCGCGCGGCCTCGATCACCGCCATCTGCATGCCGAAGCAGATGCCGAAATAGGGCACGTCGCGCTCCCTAGCGAACTGTGCCGCGCGGATCTTGCCCTCGGCGCCGCGCTGGCCGAATCCGCCCGGCACCAGAATGCCATTGACGTGCTCGAGGAACGGCGCCGGATCCTCGTTCTCGAACACCTCGCTCTCGATCCAGTCGAGATTGACCTTCACCTTGTTGGCGATGCCGCCATGCGACAACGCCTCGATCAACGACTTATAGGCGTCCTTCATGCCGGTATATTTGCCGACGATGGCGATGGTGACGTCGCCTTCGGGATTGCGGATACGCTCGTTGATCTCGTGCCAGCCTTGCAGCGCCGGCGGCGTCTTGGGCGGAATGCCGAACGCGGCCAACACCTCGTCGTCGAGCCCGGCGGCGTGATACGCCTCGGGCACCGCGTAGATGTTGTCGACGTCGCGGGCCTCGATCACAGCGCTTTCGCGCACGTTGCAGAACAGGCCGAGCTTGCGCCGCTCTTCCTTGGGGATCGGCCGGTCGGTGCGGCACAACAGGATATCCGGCTGGATGCCGATCGAGCGCAGCTCCTTGACCGAGTGCTGGGTCGGTTTTGTCTTCAACTCGCCGGCGCTCGGAATGAACGGCAGCAGCGTCAGATGAATGTAGATGGCGTGGTCGCGCGGCAGATCGTTCTTGATCTGGCGGATCGCCTCGAAGAACGGCAGGCCCTCGATGTCACCGACGGTGCCGCCGATCTCGCACAGCACGAAGTCGAACTCGTCGTTGTTGTCGAGGATGAAGTCCTTGATCGCGTTGGTGACGTGCGGGATCACCTGGATGGTGGCGCCGAGATAATCGCCGCGCCGCTCCTTGGTCAGGATGTCCTGATAGATCCGCCCGGTGGTGATGTTGTCGGCCTTGGTGGCCGGACGCCCGGTGAAGCGCTCGTAATGGCCGAGATCGAGGTCGGTCTCGGCGCCGTCGTCGGTCACGAACACTTCGCCGTGCTGGTACGGCGACATCGTTCCGGGGTCGAGATTGAGATAGGGGTCGAGCTTGCGAAGCCGGACCTTGTAGCCACGGGCCTGCAGCAGCGCACCGAGTGCCGCTGAAGCCAGACCCTTTCCGAGCGAAGAAACCACGCCGCCGGTGATGAAGATGTACCGCGCCATGGGACTTAACCTTTAAGGCTACCGGCTCGATTCGCCAAAACGAATCGCACGCCGCAGCGAACATTTTGTTGAGCTGTGGGTGACTTGGAATTTAGAGCGTTATCAGCAACTTGATGGGGGTTTCTGATGCAGGACGCCAGATCGCGTCCTGCATGGCCCCTCTGCTTTATTGCGAACGCGGCGCCTGCGGACCCGAGGGCGCCGGCTGATTCTGCTGTTGCTGCTCGTCCGCTTTCTTCAGCGTATCGAGCACGCCGCCCGAGGTCGGCGGGGCGACCGGCGCCGCACCACCTGCCGGCTGCGACTGCGAGGCCGGCGTGGCGCCGATGATCGAACTCGGCTTGCGGTCGTAGCTTGCGTACCAGGACAGGAACAGGCTGGTGAGGAAAAAGCCGAATGCGAGAATCGCGGTCGTCCGCGTCAGCAAATTGGCGGTGCCGCGGCTCGACATGAAACCGGCGCCGCCGCCGACGCCGAGGCCGCCGCCTTCGGATTTCTGCAACAACACCGTCGCGATCAGGGTCGCGACGATCATCAGGTGAATTACGATAGCGACAGTCTGCATCTTCTGCCTTCCGTCACAAACCAAAAGCGCCGCGATCCGGCTGCCTAAGGGGTTTGCGGGGTTTGAAGTTGGCGCGGTGTTACACGATCGGGAGGGGCATTGTCACCCCGGGGATTGCCACCCCGGCACCGCCTGGGCGTTAGTTAGGGGCAACCGCGCGCAATCGCAAGGAAATCGGCCGCTTTCAGACTGGCACCGCCGACCAGCGCGCCATTGACGTTGGCCACCGCCATTAACTCCGCCGCGTTGGAGGGTTTTACCGAGCCGCCATAGAGGATCCTGATTTTGGCCCCCTCCCCCTTAAATCGGGCAATCAGGAGTTCCCGGATAAACCCATGAATTTGCTCGATATCTTGGGTTGTCGGGGTCAGGCCGGTGCCGATCGCCCAGACCGGCTCATAGGCCACCACCAGATTGTCTGCGCTCGCC
>JBAUUA010000804.1:0-3238 GCA_049582465.1 Bradyrhizobium sp.
GCCGGATGGTGGTCGCGGCGCTTCGGCAACGGCGAATAAGCCAACCGGTCTCGAAAACGAAAGACCGCCCGGCCAAACCGGGCGGTTTTTGCTTGTCGCCTATTGAACCGGGACGTGTACCCACAAATCTAATCAACTGAAAACGCCCGGCCATGTCCGCTTCGGGGGCGCATCGTATGGCGAAGTCGGTCACGGTCGGATTGAGCTACGGAACTCTCCGAAAGGAGTGCCTGGAGGCCGTTAGACAATGGCCCGGCTGCGAGACCATCGGCGGCATTCAAATCATCCGGGACAATATGCCCGGCAGTTTTTCGGTCCGGATCACGCTGTATGGACAAGCCGACAAGAAAACCGCCGACCGCGCCATCAATTGCGTACAGCGCGAGAAGCGACGGCATTTCCATCTGAATGATTGACCCAGAGCGTTCATTCACAGATCGGCGTTCATTATCTGCGTCGGCACCAATTCCTCCAACGGCGGCAAAGGCGGACATCGTCCCCGGTCGGCCGCGTCTGAGCCAAGTCGCGCCGCCAAACATCTGCTCGTACATCCGCCGTTTAGAAAGAGGCGATCGAATGCATGTCGATCACTTCGGCTTTAGCCAAGCTTCGGTCAAACTGCTTTCGATGATGTGTCGCTGAACCCTTTTGCACTGCGGACAAGTAAATGTTCGCAAGTCCTGGCCGTTGTAGCTCGGCTCGATCGCAGACAATTTCATTGGAGAGCCGCAAGCGGTACATTGCGGACCCTGGTTTTGGGCATCGAGCATGTGCTGTCTCCCTCAGTTCGGCACCGTGGGTTCGCCCCCAGGCCATTCGGCAACCTTGGGCTTGATGGGATCCGATGCGATCAGGCCTATTTCGACGTGGTCGCATTTCGGGCACTCAAACAGCCGACGGTCAAAACCGATTGGCCCCGGAGAAACACGCTCCAGCATCATCGGCGCCTCGCAGCGCGAACAGCGCGGACGCTCAACGGATGTCAACAAATGTTGGGATGATGGCAGGACGCTTCCCTGTGTTTGGCGGGAGCCACCGAGCTCTCTGTCACCGACAATTGCCGAGGACGCGACGGTGATGGGCCATACTGCCTCAACTCAATTCCGGCTGAGTGGTCAATCCTGCTCACATTCCAAGATTTGCATGCGTCGCTCGGCTTACGCACCCACGCGCGGCATCGTAGGCGCGCGGCGTTGAGTCGCCGGCAAAACCTCGACATGACTCGATCAAAATAAGGCGGACCGACCGTGACATAGTGGCGACAATGCGAATCGCCGGCTTTGTTTTATCGGAACGACGCGGACTCGGAGCCGTTGTCATGATGTTCTCCATGAAAGGAAACAACATGACGAACGAAAACCAGCGACCCGGCCAGCAAAATCAAGCACCGGGTCAGAAGCCGGATCAGCAGCAAGGCGGCGGCCAGAAGCCCGGCCAGCAGAGCCAGGCGCCCAGCAAGGACGCCAAAAACCCCAAAGCGCCCCACGACCAACGAAGCGACAGCGATACATAGCGCATAGAGACGGCCCGCTTCGGCGGGCCGTTCTTCGATGTCCTGCGCTGTAAACGAACGGCACAGACCGCAAAATTTTCCTACCAATGACCTCTGCGACGCCCCCAGTAGCCGCCACCGCCGAACAGCAGCACTAAAATAACGACAACAAGGATCAATTCCATCGTAAGCCTCCGCTGAGATGATATCTCAGAGAGCGAACTGCCCGCCGTGAACTAAGTTCCGTCGCGCTCACGCCAACGACCATGACTCTTCGTTCGATCGCCCACGGAATCCCAATGCCATAAGCAGCGCGATCAAAAATCTTGCTTTCTGCGCAATGAGCGAGCCCGACGCTACCCTAATGCCGCAGCAGCGAGAGCAGCAGCGCCAGCGCCAGCACTGCGGCCACGCCCTGCCAGAAGCGAAGCGGGTCGCGTTCGTAAAGCGTCCGCGGCCTTTGAATCACGAGCGGTGCGCGCGCCGGTCCTGCCTCCATCTCCACGGCGAATTCGGCCATGTCGCGAAACCGATCCGCCGGATCCGCGGCGACCGCACGGGCGAGCGCAGCCTGGAGCCAGGCCGGCAGATCCGGCCGTAAGGCCGAGAGCGGCGTCGGCCGGTCGCGGCGCGGCGGGCTCGTGGCGTCGGCATTGCCGTACGGAAATTCGCCGGCAAAGGCGCGGAACATGGTGACGCCGAGGGCGTAAATGTCGGTCGCTTCATTGCCGGGTTCGCCGTCGAACATTTCAGGCGCCATGTAGGCGGGCGTGCCCGGAATCTGCTCGGGCGGCGCGTCTTCCATTCCGGGCACGCGCACCACGCCGAGATCGATCAGTTTCAGCGATCCCTCACGCTCGAGGATCACGTTGTCCGGCTTGATGTCGCGATGGATGACGCCGGCGCGATGCAGCGCTGCGGCCGCGCGCGCCAGCTTGATCGCGATGTTGCGGCCCTCTTCCAAACCCAGCGCGGGCCGGCGCGCGAGCCGGGTCTCCAGAAGCTCGCCCTGATAGAGCGGCATCGCCGTGTAGAGGCAGCTTTGCCGCCCCGGCGGCATCTCGATGACTTGGCCGAGCCAAGGGCTGCTGACCCGCGCGCCCACCCAGGCCTCGCGAACGAAAGCCGCGCGGTAGGTCTCCACACTGCCCAGCAGAGGTTTTGGGAATTTCAACGCCACCTCGCCGCCCTCGACCTCGTCCTCCGCGCCGAACAGACGGGTGTAGCGGCCGTCGGACAGCAACACCTTGAGCACGAAACCATCGATGGTCTCGCCGCCCTGCGGCACGGCGATCATCGGCAGCTGCGCGATGTCGGAGCCGATGTCGGCCGTGTCGGCGGCTTCCAGGCCGACCACGTCGAGCACCAGAGCGGTGCAATTGTCGCTGCTGCCGGCATCGAACGCGGCCGCGACCAGCGCGCGCGCGGTATCTTCGGAGGAAACGCGCTCGCGCATGATGGCGGCGATGAACTCGTCCAGGAGAAAGCCATGGACGCCGTCACTGCACAGCAGGAAGCGGTCGTGCTGCGCCACCGGCTGACTGTTGTAGTCGAGCCGCACCTCCGTCTCGACGCCCAATGCGCGGGTAAGAATGTTCGACGGGCCGGCGCCACGGCCCTGGCGTACATGATCGGTCGTGAGACAGCTCAGGTGGTCGCGGCTCAGCCGGTAGGCGCGGCTGTCGCCGACATGCAGCACATGCGCGGTGCGCCCGCGCAGCACCAGCGCGGTGAAGGTGCATCCCA
>JBAUUA010000805.1:0-1640 GCA_049582465.1 Bradyrhizobium sp.
CGCCGGTGCCTAGCTTTATTCGCTTGGTGCGCTCGCCGGCGGCGGCGAGGAACATCTCGGGCGAGGCGATCGTTTCCCAGCCCGAGGAATGATGCTCGCCGCACCAGAATTCATCGTAGCCGAGCGCATCGAGCTGCTCGACCAGATCGAGATCCCTGCGGAATTGCAGCATCGGATGCTCGCCGATCGGATGATGCGGGGCGAGAAAAGCTCCGAATTTCAGGCGCGCCATGGATGTTCTCTCCGAAACGGCTGTTATTGTTGCTTGGCTTGTCCCGCAGGCTACGTGCTGGAATGCGCCAAGGCAATCGCCCGGCGGCGGCGCGGGTTATGCGGCATGGCGCCATGCGCGCAGGCGATGGATCGCCTGGGGCGTCAGACTGTAGGCCGCGACCGTGGTCTCCGAAAACCGTGACGCTGCCGCCGGATTGCGCAACAGCCGCGTGATCACCACGCCCAGCGGAATGGCGCACCACGGATCGGTCAAAAGCGGCACCAGTTCCTCGCGCGAGCCGCGATATCGCCCGGAACTGCTTGCCAGCAGCAGGATTTCCCGCACCACGTCGCGCCTGCGGTTGCGCTGCCGGGCGGCATCCAGCAGTCCCATCAGGCCGAGCCGGGTGACGATGCCCTCGCGACCGGGGGCTAGCGCCGGAGGCGCTTCGCCCAGCGAAATCTTCAGCAAGGCGCCGGGCAGGTCGACACCGCTGAGCCACGCATTCATCGGCTCGACCAGACGCGGGTTGGCGTCGATGAAATAAGGCGTGCCGGTCACGTCCTCGCGGATGTAGTCGAACGACAGCGCGCCGTGCCAATCGAGCGCGTGCCCGATCCGCATCACGATCTCGCGTACCTGCGCATCGACGACGCTGATCTTGAGCACGTCGCCGCCGCCGGGTCCTTCCACGACCTGCCGATAGATATGGCTCGCGACCAGTCGTCCATGATCGAACACTCCTTGCGTGCGCTCCAACGATCCCGTCACCGCGGCCTGGACCAACAGGCCCTCGGCGAATGCATCGTGTTGTTGCAGCTGCGCCAGCACGGCGTCGCGCTGCTGCCCGTCGCGGACCCGCCAGACGCCGGTGCTCGCGGTGCCGAACGCGGCCTTGACGAAGAACGGATAGGGCCGCATCGCGACGAACTCGTCGGCCGAACGCACGAGCTCGGTTCTCGGCTGCGGTACGTCCAGCCGCGTCAGCAGTTCGGCAAGACCGGCCTTGCTCTGCACCTGCTCGAACGCCTCGAAGTCGGCGAGCGCGATACCGAGGCGAGGCGGAAGCTGGCGGCGCGCGGCGGCAAACAGATAGGCCTGCTCGTGCACCGGCAGCAGCGCGTCGATCCGGCTCGCTTCGACCGTTTCGATCACCGTCTTCAGATAGCCGTCCGGATCGGCGCCCGACGCCGGCGCCCGATGGGCGCGGCTGACGAAGCGCGAGAAACGCCCGAGGCACAAGGGATCGCTGGAGAGCAGTTCGACCCGGTGGCCGGCGAGGCCGAGCGCCGTGATGGCCTCGCGCGACGACAGGCTGGAGCCTTCACTCAGGAGAATTCTGGGTTGTCGCGCTGTCATCCGGACCTGCCTCGCCGCGCGAGCTTAGCTGGCTGCGGTGACACCACAAAGCGCGCGGGCCACCGCG
>JBAUUA010000806.1:0-3587 GCA_049582465.1 Bradyrhizobium sp.
CCCTTCATCAGCTTGTTGGCGACGTAATAATCCTCGGTCAGCAACTGTCCCGAAAGATAGAACGCCACCGCGCCGGGACCGTCGCGCTTGACGATATGGGCGAAGCGATGCGCGACATGGTCGAGCGCGTCGCTCCAGGCCACCCGCTCCATGGTGCCCTTGCTGCAGCGGATCATCGGATGAAGCAGCCGGTCCGCGAGGCCCAGCGTTTCGCCCAGCGCCGAGCCCTTCGAGCACAGCCGCCCGAAATTGGCGGGATGGTCGCCATCGCCCGAGATCGCCGCGCCGCCAGAGCCGTCGGGCGTGGCCAGCACGCCGCAGCCGACGCCGCAATAGGGACAGGTGGTGCGCGTGGCGCGCAGCGTGGGGTCGACGGAGGTCATTTCAAATGTCGCATCGTCTGCCTATGCCGCCTTTGGCGGAATCGCCAGCGAGCGGCCGAATATCATGTCCTTGCGGATGCCTGCGATCGGCCCGCCGCCTCGGATCAGTTCGAGATACCAGAGTGCGTCGGCGGTATCGCCGACCAGCACCGCGCCGGTGAGACGGCCGCCCGAAATCACCAGCTTCCTGTAGGCGCCGCCCTGCGCATCGCTCAGCACGATGGCCTCCGAACCCTCGGCGCCCATGAAATCGCCGGCGGAAAACACGCCGACGCCGGACACTTTCAGGTTGGTCGCCACCACGCTGCCGGCATAGCTCGCCGATCCGCCGGCAAGATGGCGCGCCAGCACGCGGGCCTGCTCGTAGGCCGGCTCCACCAGCCCGTAGCAGATGCCGCGATGCTCGGCGCATTCGCCGAGCGCGAAGATGTCGGGCGCCCCGGTCTGCAGGCTGTCGTCGACGACGATGCCGCGATTGATGGGAATGCCGGCGTCCTTTGCCAGCGCGACATTCGGCCGGATGCCGGCCGCGAAAATCACCGCGTCGGCATCGATCCGGCGACCGTCCGCAAGTTCGACGCCCTCGACGCGCGTCTCGCCGTGGATTTGGGCGGTGCTTGCGTTGAGCAGAATCTCGATACCCTTGCGCTCGACCAGGGATTTCAACAGTTCCGCCGCCGGCGCATCGAGCTGGCGCTCCATCAGGCGGTCCATCAGGTGAATGAGCGCGACCCGTGCGCCGGCCTTGGCGAGGCCGTAAGCCGCCTCCAGTCCGAGCAAGCCCCCGCCGACCACGACGACGCGCTTCTTCTGCGCGGCCAGCGTCAGCAGCAGATCGACGTCCCGGCTGTCGCGGAAGGTGTGCACGCCCGCGAGATCGGCGCCGGGCACGCGGAGCCGCAGCGGCGTCGAGCCGGTGGCCAGCACGAGCTTGGAGAAAACGATGCTCTCCTCGTTGGCGATCTTGAGCTCGCGGCGGCCGACGTCGATCTCGGTGGCGACACAACCATACTTCAAGGTGACGCCGCGATCGCGCCACCACTGGGCCGGCCGCAGCTCGATGTCATGCGAGGCGGTCTCGCCCGCAAGCACCGAGGACAGCAGCACGCGATTATAGGCGAGCCGCGGCTCCTCGCCGATCACGGCGACGGCGTAGCGTCCGAGCGCAACTTTTGTCAGTTCATCGACCAGGCGCGCGGCGGCCATTCCATTGCCGACAATGACCAGGGGTTCACTCACCGCGGTTCCTCATCCTCACTCGGCGGCTTGGCGGCGGCCGTAGGCTTCGGAAATCATGTAGCCGGACAGCGTGCCGTAAGCCGCCGTCCATGCGTCCGCCACTTCCGGCGTCCAGGCGTCGCCGAGTCCCTTTTCCAGGGTCCACAGCAGCGCCGAACCGACCACGGGATAGTGCTCGGCCTTGGCGCCATAGGCGACATGGCGCTTCGCTAGCGCACTCGCGGCGGGCAGAATCGAGTCGAGATTGGCGAGCCCGTTCACGACAGCCGCCAGCATCGCCATCAGTTTCTTGCGCTGCTCGGTCATGTCGGCGGGAAACATCGCCCTGACCGTTGGCGCGATTTCGAACAGGCGGTCGTAGAACAGCACCGCGGCGGTGTCCGAAATCGGCGCGACCTTGGCGAAGCTTTGCTGCACGAGTCTTACTTGATCAGGTGTCATTTTTTTTTGCTCCTGTTCGTTTGCTCGTTGCCACCTCGCCCCGCGAGCGGGACGAGGCGGGTCGATACTCAAGGTCAGATGCGCGCTTCGGCGAGGCTCGTCGCTCCCGACGTCGCAGCACTCCTTCGCAGGTAGTACCACCAGGTAAGCGCCAGACAGACCGCGTAGAACGCCAGATAGATTTCGAGCGCGAGCTGCGGGCCGCCGGTGATGGCGATCGACTTTCCGAAGCCGCTCGGGATCAAATAGCCACCGCAGGCGCCGATCGCACCGATGAATCCGAGCGCGGCACCGCTCTCGATGCCCGCGACCCTCAAGGCGAGCGCCCGGCCGGCTTCGCCCGTGCCCCTTGCCTTGTGCAGATTCTCCTCGCGGAAAATCGAGGGGATCATCCGGTAGGTCGACCCGTTGCCTATCCCGGTCGTGACGAAGAGGATGAGGAACATCGTCAGAAAGCCCGTGAAGTCCTTGATCCCGACGAAGTACAACACGCCGATCGTGGCGGCGCCCATCGCGATGAAATTCCAGAACGTCACGATCGCGCCGCCGACTTTGTCGGCAAGCAAGCCGCCAAGCGGACGCGAAAGGGAACCCACCAGCGGCCCGAGGAACGCGATCGCGATCGTGACCGCCGGGAACTGCGTCTTGATCAACAACGGAAACGCGGCGGAGTAACCGATGAAAGAGCCGAACGTCCCGATGTAGATGAAAGACATGATCCAGGTATGCTTGCGGCCGACGATCGCGAGCTGGTCCTTGAACGAGGACTTGGCCGAGGTCAGGTTGTTCATGAAGAAGACGGCGCCGAACACCGCGACCGCGATCGGCAGCACCCACATCAGTCCGGCGTTCTGAAGGTAGACACCCGCGACCGGCGTCGCCTGATAGAGATTGAACAGGCCGATCCCCATCAGAATGGGCGTCAACAATTGCACGCTTGAGACGCCGATATTGCCGCCGGCCGCGTTCAGGCCGAGCGCCCAGCCCTTCATGCGATCGGGATAGAAGAAGGAGATATTGGCCATGCTCGAGGCGAAGTTGCCGCCGCCGAGGCCGGCGGTGGAAGCCACCAGCAGCATCAGCCAGAACGGCGTCGTGGGTTCGCTTACGAAATACGCAAGTGCGAGTGTCGGGATGAACAGCACCGAGGCGCTGAAGATAGTCCAGTTACGGCCGCCGAACATGGTGACCGCAAACGTGTACGGAAATCGCATCAGCGAGCCGATCAGACCGGGCACCGCCACCAGCTGAAACAGCTGGTCGGTCGTGTAGTGAAAGCCGGCTTGCGGCAACTTGGTCGCGACGATGCTCCAGATCAGCCAGACCGAAAACCCGATATGCTCCGCGACGATCGACCAGATGAGGTTGCGGCGGGCGACGACTTTGCCCTTGGAGTTCCAGTATGTCGCATCCTCCGGGTTCCAATCTGAAATCCAGGTCGGGTCTTTCTGGCTCATTGGCGATTTCCTTTCTAGGCGGACACAGCGGCGCCTCTGGGGAGGCCCCAGTTCGGCAGCGTCAAAA
>JBAUUA010000807.1:0-3998 GCA_049582465.1 Bradyrhizobium sp.
TGTTGATGAATCGCCGTCAGCGGCGCAAATTCCCGTTCGACCAAAACAAGAACAATAGAGTCACGTCGCATTTCCAGTTGGTGCTTCCGCCGCCGCGGGCGCATATTTCCAAGGATGCCACGAGAACGCTACATCGCGAGAAGCATCCAACATTGGCACGTCGTCCGGATTGGGGCGGACGGTAAGGAGACCGTTATGGAAATAACGGACTCAGAGGAGGGGGCGAAGGCCGAAGCCGCCCGACTCGACCGCGATGCGGAACGTACCTATCGGGCCGGCGGGGGTAATCACAGCTAACCCCAAACGCCCTGGAGAGCCCGGCTCGCAAAGACCATCGTGGATAATTGCCATGTCGCAGGTGACGTACTACGTCGCATTGCCATTCGTTTTTACGGACGACGGCGTATCGCCCGGAGTTGCGGTCGAATGCATCAGCGCTTCGTCGGCTATCATGCAAGCCGAAACGCTGTCGATGGTGGGAGGCCATGCGGGCGCTGTTGCATTCAGCCGCACAGGCGATCCGGGCGCTGGGATATTTAAGGATGTAACGGTCCTAAAGAAATTTGGCGACGTGCCGGACGATTTGAGCGCGTTGTGAGAAGGTCAAGAATTCGGGCTTGTAAACGAAGGCGGCGCCAAGACTGGCCGCACTCCTCGCTCGACGCCGCACTCGCTGAGATCGAAAGGCACACCCGGAGCGTCTGCCGGCGCAAAGATCAGCCTTATACGGCGGCCCAGCAATCCAGCTCGTCGGCAGAGAATCCTATGCGAATTCATATCTACTGCGAGAAGATTTATGTATATTATAGGTTACGTCCTGATCTTGCCGCTCAATATCCAGCATCGCGCGTGGCGCCCGTTCCGCAATACGCTGGCGCTAAAGGGCGATGAGCAAGGAGAAGGCGATGTATACCAACATCCTGATACCAACGGACGGTTCGGAACTGGCCGGGAAAGCTGTCCAGCACGGCATCGCCTTGGCCAAGCGGATCGGTGCCAAAGCTACCGTGCTGACAGTCTTGACGCCCTTTCATACGTTCACGATCGACACGCAGATGATCGAGGACACGTCAGCTCAGTACAAGGTACGCATGAAGGAGCACGCCGAGAAAACCCTTGGCGCTGCCGCCCGCGCAGCGCAAGCAGCCGGCGTCGCATGCGAGACGGTCCAGGTTGAGCACGAGCATCCGCACCAGGCGATCATCGATACTTCGGGGTCGAAGGGCTGCGATCTAATCGTCATGGCCTCGCACGGCCGCCATGGCATCTCCGCGATCGTCCTCGGCAGCGAGACGGCAAAGGTCCTCACCCATTGCAAGATCCCGGTGCTAGTCCATCGGTGAACATCATTCACGCGCGCCGTCCGCGCTCGCCTTCTCCGAATCTTCGCGGAGCTTCACCATGAGCGATCAGGTCGTCGGCGTTGCGCCTCGCACGGCCTCGCCGGTCCGCTACTGGTATGTCGTCGCCGCCGTGCTCGCTCTGGCAATGATGGTTCTCGCGATCCAATACGGCAGCGACTGGCTGTTGAATTTCCTCCACGTGATGACCGGCGCGCTGTGGACCGGCATCGACCTGTTCATGGGTTTTGTGGTCGGACCGGTGCTCAAGCGGCTACCGCTCGAAGCCCGCCGCGCCGTGATCTCGGGGCTGGTTCCGCGAACGCTGTTCCTGATGCCGACGGTCAGCATCATCACCTCGACCACCGGTTGGTTCCTCGCCAAACGAATGGGTTTTCTCGATGTCGGCTACCCTCAGTTCCATTGGGTTATCGCGGCCCTCGTCATCGTGACGATCCTGACCATCCAGGGCACGGGAATCCTGCTGCCGACGAATCTGCGACTCTATTTCGAGCTGCAGAAGCCGAACCCGGATAGCGCCAAGATCGGGCGCTGGATGCGCTGGTTCGTGGGCGTGGTGGCGATCCAGGGCACGATGCAAGTCGCCATATTCGTGGTGATGGCTAAATTCGCCACCGGGCTGTAGCGCGCCCTACTCCACCTCGCGGCGTGTCACTACGCGGCGACGAACAACGTAGCAGCCGCCATTATCGTTATAGTCGTTGTACGCGGGTGAGGATAATATCCGTCGTAGTGGGCCGCTGACCGCCTGGATCGATCCCTCAGCCAGCAGCAGCGAGAAGCTCCGACACGAACTGGCGAATTTTGAGTCATGGCAACAACGAACGGTCGGACCGTCACAGTATTCGGTGGAACCGGGTTTCTCGGCAGCCGCGTCGTTCGACGTCTGGGCAACCGCGAATTTAACGTTCGGGCTGCGTCACGGCATCCGGATCGGGGGCGCAAGCAATTTGGTCCTGATAATCCGCTACTTCAATCCGTCGAAGCCAATATTCACGATGAGCAGTCAGTCGCGGATGCCCTTACCGGCGCTTACGGCGTAGTAAATGCGGTCAGTCTTTACGTCGAGCGCGGACAGGAGACTTTTCATTCCGTGCACGTCGAGTCTGCCCAACGGATAGCAACTCAAGCGCGCCGAGCCGGAGTCGAACGGCTCGCTCACGTTTCAGGAATCGGGGCCGATGCCGCCTCGCAATCGCGGTACATCCGAAAGCGCGGGGAAGGCGAACTGGCGGTCCGGGCCGCGTTCGCCGACGCACTTTTCGTCCGTCCGGCCGTGATGTTCGGACCGGAGGACGCGTTTCTCACCACCATCCTCAAGCTCCTCCAACGGCTTCCAATCTATCCAATGTTCGGCCGCGGCTCGACGCGATTGCAGCCGGCCTATGTGGAAGATGTGGCGGAGGCGATTTCTCGGGTCATTCAACGAGCCGAGGCGCATCCGATGATCTTCGAGTGCGGCGGACCTCGCGTCTACTCTTACGAGGAATTTCTCAGAGCCGTTGCGCACGAAGCTGGCCTTAAGCCTATCCTGATTTCAATCCCTTTTGCTGCGTGGCAAGCACTGGCATGGATCTCCGAAATGCTTCCGAATCCACCCGTCACTCGTAATCAGGTGGAACTGATGCAGATCGACACCGTGTCATCACCGGGGATGCCCGGGTTTGCTGAACTTGGCATTTCGCCGCACTCGGTCGAGGAAATACTCCAGAAGATGTTATCGGGTGTCCCAAGGGCATTGGCATGACTCTCGCGGCAGATGTTGATTCGCCTCTCCGAATCTTTAGCGGCAGGCCGTCGTGTGTTGCTGTCGCCACGGCGTCGAAGTCCGCTTTACTGCGCATTACGGACTCACCTCAGACATCGCGCCAAGTCCGAGATGGCCCATGAACGGATATTGCCTGATGTTGACCCTCATACAAGTCCATCGCGAACGCGGTTGTTTGGTCGGCAAGTGGAGAGGACGGTCGACCCAGTCGGGCCGCATTTGGTGCCGCGGTTCATCGTGCGACGCACCAAATTTATGGAGCGTGGAACAAGCTTCCCGGTCCGCTCGCCCTGTCACCTCCGCTTATCCCCCGAAAGCGGCGATAAAGCAGAATTAGCCTCGGATAAAATGCTCAAGTTGGTCGATGGTAAATTTTTGATCACTGATAATGCTTTTCACGAGATCGCCAATTGAGACTAATCCAATCTCCTTTCCCTGCTCAATGACAGGAAGATGGCGGACCCTCTTGTCGGTCATAATCGCCATACATTCTTCCACTGTCTGATCGGGCTGCGCATACAGTACTCTGTTCTCCATGATATCTCGGACGCGAGTTGCAGGCGATGCGCGGCCTTTCAACACCACGTTTCGCGCATAGTGTCGTTCTGTAACGATTCCCACGATTTTGCCGCCCTCCATCACGACCAATGAACCAATGTTCTCATCCGCCATCTTACGTATGGCGTCATACACGGTGCTGTCTGGGCCTACTGAATGGATCTTGTTGCCCTTTTCACGAAGCAATTGTCTAATCGTTGTCATGCGAGGTCACCTCCCAAAGGAACGATACGCCATGAGATTTGCGCGAGCGAATTCTTCGCTAGTGGTCTGATTCATTCGGACGATTCCCAAATCGACCGAAGCAGTTC
>JBAUUA010000808.1:0-5145 GCA_049582465.1 Bradyrhizobium sp.
CGGCCCGATGCGACAACGCAGTCGAGCCACCCCATGACCGATGCTGCTGCGCAGGTCCAAAAGCTGCTACGCCAGCAAGCTGCCATCGCCCGGTTCGGCAGCTTCGCACTGCGCGAGCGGGATTTGATGAAGATCCTCTCCGAGGCAGTCCGGGTCTGTGCCGAAGGTCTCGGTGTCCCTTTCAGCAAAGTGTGCCGTTACCGCGCCGAGGAGAACGACCTGCTCGTCGTCGCCGGTTACGGCTGGCAGGACGGCGTGATCGGCCACGTGGTGTCGCGCGCCGATATGAGTTCGCCGCAGGGACGCGCCTTCACCACCGGGCACCCATCCATCATCGACGATTTGCAAAAGGACGCAGGCTTCGATCCGCCGCCGTTTTATGCCGCGCACGGCATCGTCTCGATCGTCGATGTCGTCATCAAGGGCGGCGACGAACGGCCTTATGGCATCCTCGAGATCGACAACAACCAGCAGCACGATTACGACCAGCACGACATCGACTTTCTCATCGGCTTCGCCAACGTGCTGGCGGAAGCCGTCTCGACCGCCTCCCGCGGCGCTGCCCTGCAGATGACCGTCGACAGGATGAAGGCGCTTGTCGAGGAGAAGGACCGCCTGATCGAGGAAAAGAACGCCGCGGATCTGCAGCTTCGCCAGTCCCAGAAGATGGAAGTGTTGGGGCAATTGACCGGCGGCGTCGCCCATGACCTGAATAATATTCTCACGGTCATTACCGGGACCATCGAAATCCTGGCGGAGGCCGTGGCGGACCGGCCGCAATTGGCGGCGATCGCCAGAATGATGGACGCCGCCGCGGGGCGCGGCGCGGATCTGACGCAACGCCTGCTCGCATTCGCCCGCAAGCAGCCGCTGCAACCGCGTGAGGTCGACGTCAATTCACTGGTGATGAATGCAGCCGAGCTGCTGCGGCAGACGCTTGGCAAGCCCGTCGAGGTCCGCATGGCGCTCGCCGGCGATGTGGCGCATGCGCTGATCGATCCCAGCCAGCTGACCAATGCGATCCTCAATCTCGCCGTCAACGCGCGCGACGCGATGCCGGACGGTGGCCGGCTCACCATCGAGACCCGCAATGTCGAGCTTGACGAAAGCCACGCCGACACCAACGGGGCTGTCGCCGCCGGACCCTATGTCATGCTCGCCGTGACCGATTCCGGCCACGGCATTCCCGCCGGCAACCTGGAAAGGGTCTTTGAGCCCTTCTTCACCACCAAGGGCATCGACAAGGGGACCGGCCTCGGCCTCAGCATGGTCTACGGATTCGTCAAGCAATCCAACGGACATATCAGCATCGACAGCGAAGAAGGCCGCGGCACGGTGGTCAGGATTTATCTGCCGCAGGCGAGTGGCGTCGCGGCCTCGGCCGAGGCGCCCCACGGCAAGGATCCTGAAGGCGGCCGTGAAGCGATCCTGGTCGTCGAGGACGACCATCTGGTGCGAACCTTCGTCGTGGGCCAGATCAGGAGCCTCGGATACCATGCGCTGACGGCGATCGACGCCGCGGAGGCCCTGGCCGTCATCGATAGTCCCAGCGGAATCGATCTGCTGTTTACCGATATGATCATGCCGGGCTCGATGAACGGCCGCCAGCTCGCCGACGCGGCACTGCAGCGCAGGCCTTCGCTGAAGGTGCTGTTCACGTCAGGCTACTCGAACGAGGCCATCATCCACGGCGGTCATCTCGACGCCGGCGTGCTGCTGCTTTCCAAGCCCTATCGCAAGTCCGATCTGGCCCGGATGATCCGCGCGGCCCTTGCCGCCTGACCCGAGGAGGCGGATAGTTTCCACGAAACATGGAAACTGCCATGCTGCCCCCGCTCAAGCCCGGCGTTACGCTTGCCCAGCCCGACGGCCCCGTCATCGAGACCGGGCGTCTGAAACTGCGCCAATGGCGCGGCGCCGACGTCGCGCCGAACACGGCGATGCTGTCCGATCCCGGCACCGCGCGGTTCATCACCGGCGACGGCAAGCCAGTCACCGATGAATTGGTCGGCTGGCGCAACGCGGCGATTATGTCCGGGCATTGGGCGCTGCACGGCGTCGGCATGTTCGTGGTCGAGGAGAAATCGACCGGGAAATTCGCCGGCCGGGTCGGGCCGTGGTTTCCGCCGAGCTGGCCGGGTTTTGAAGTCGGCTGGGGCATCGCGCGCGAATTTCGCGGCAAGGGCTATGCCGTGGAGGCGGCGGGCGCGGCGATCGACTGGTGCTTTGCAACTTTCGAACTCGACCGGATCATCCACTGCATCGACCGGGAAAACACCGCCTCGCAAGCCGTGGCACGGCGGCTCGGCGCCGAGAAGGGAGACGAGGTCGACTTGTTCGGTCATGTCGCCGATGTCTGGGTGACGTCGCGCGACAAATGGCGGTCGCCGGCAAATTGAAACGGGCGACGGCTTGGACTAGGTTCAAGTACAGGCCCACCGTGGAATCGTCTACGCATGCTGTCGCAGATCAACTTGGTGCTGGGCGCGGGAACGACGACATTGCTGCTGCTGCTCGCGGCGCTGTTGTTGCGTGATTTCAGAACCGTCGCCGCCGGCCGGCTGGGAAGCGCCTTTGCGCTGGGTTCGGCCGCCCATGCGGCGACCGCGGCATCGGGGTTCACACTGCCGGTGACGCCGTGGCATGCGGCGTTGATCGCGATTTCCACTGGCAACGTCGTGGTGTTCTGGCTGTTCGCGCGGGCGCTGTTCGACGATGCGTTTAAAGTGCGCCGCTGGCATGTCGTGCCCTGGGCGGCGGTGGTGGTCTTGAGCCTGACCAATTGCCTGGTGCTGGTGCCGGCGCAGATCCTCGATCCGCGAATCCTCGCGATTGCCATCTCAGTGATTTCGCTGGCCTTCGTCGCGCTTGCCGTCGGTCAAACCATTGCGTCCTGGTCCACCGATCTGGTCGAGGAGCGCCGGAGCTTGCGGGTGTTTGTGGTGGTCGCGGCGGCGGTCTATGCCGGTTTCAACGCCATGGCGCAGATTTTTCTGCCCCTCGCGGGCTCGCCGGGCGTGGTCCCGATCGTGAACGCCGCCATTCTCGCCGGTGTCGTGATCGCGATCGCGGTCTTGCTGATGCGCGTCAAGGGCGAGATGATATTCGCGCCCGCCGAAAAACCTGTCGCGGTCGCGTCCGGTGAAACCAGCGCATCGGATCGCCGGCTGCTCGAGGCCCTGATGCGCCTGATGTCGGATGAGCGCATCTATCGCCATGAGGGCATCACCATCGGCATGCTGGCGACGAAGCTCGCGGTGCCCGAATATCGATTGCGGCGCCTGATCAACCAGCAGCTCGGCTATCGCAATTTCAACGTCTTCCTCAACAATCACCGGATCGCGGAGGCGAAGGCGGCGCTGGCCGATCCATCGCAAGCCGAAGTGCCCGTCATCACCATCGCGATGGATGCGGGCTTCCAGTCGCTCGGGCCGTTCAACCGCGCCTTCAAGGCGACCACCGGGGTCACCCCGACCGAATACCGCAGGCTCAATGAGGCCGGCGCGTAGCTTCTGTAATCCATTGAAATAACTGGCATATTTCGGAATCGGCGAGGCGGTTGGAGTTTTCCACCAGCGCGATTCCCGAATCCGGCGAGCTTTCGCGCGGCCGCTCGGGTCAGGTCCGGCACGCCGTGTTGGCGAGAAACTGCCGGAGAAGACCGTGACTAGAAAAACCAAGATCATTCTGCTCGTGACGACGACATTATTGGGCGCCCTGGCGCTGACGGCGGTGCGCGCCCACGACGCGCCCCGGGTCGCGACCGGCTTTATTGCGCATATCCTTTGCTCGGAGACCTTCGTGTCCGGCCTCGATCCGGACCGGGTGTTTTCGGAGACGACAGCGGCGATGCCCGGCACCGGCCTGATCATCTGGGCCGTCAATTACAAGGTCGATCGCGCGCGCAAGGACGTGACCGTGACGCTGCTCGGCGGCGGACAAAGCCACGCCGTCTATCGCGAGGGCTTCGGGTGTTATGTCGCGCATGATGATGCGACCGTCGATGCCTCGCTGCCGCCGGCGGCAAGCCAAGCGCGCGCGCTGCTGCCGGAGATTGCCGGGCCTTCGCCGGTGGAGCCTGCGAATCCCGAGCTCAGGCTCGCGCTCGACCGCGCCTTCACCGAGCCCGATCAGCCGCCGCTTCGCCATACCCATGCGGTCGTGGTGCTCAAGGACGGCCGCGTCGTCGCCGAACGCTATGCGCCCGGCTATGGCATCGACACGCAGATCCTCGGCTACTCCGCGACCAAATCGATGATCTCGGCGCTGACGGGGATTCTGGTTCGCCAGGGCAGGCTCGCGGTCAACCAACCGGCGCCGGTCGCGGCCTGGCAAAACCCCGATGATCCCCATCACGCCATCACGGTCGATCACCTGCTGCGGCACACCAGCGGCCTGGCGATGGGCAGCTCGCTCAATGCCTCGCTCTTGAGCGCCATCGCGCCGGTCAACCGGATGAAATTCATCGCGCATGACATGGCGGCGTTTGCCGAAAGCGCCGATCTCGAAAGCGTGCCCGGCAGCGCCTGGAATTATCACGACGGCAACACCATCATTCTCTCGCATTTGATCCGCGAGGCGGCCGGCGGTCACGCCACCGACGTGCTGCGCTTTGCGCGCAGCGAGCTGTTCGGCCCCTTGGGCATGCGCAACGTCACGCTGGAATTCGACGCCGCCGGCACGCCGGAAGGATCGAGCCAGATGCTGGCTTCCGCGCGCGACTGGGCGCGGCTGGGTGCGCTTTATCTCAATGACGGCGTCGTCGGCGGACAACGCATTCTGCCGGAGGGATGGGTGAACTACTCGGCAACCCCGACCGCCAGCGCGTGGGTCGGATACGGCGCGGGGTTCTGGACCAATCGCGGCGACAGTTTTGGCGCGAAGTACCGCACCTCGCACGGCTGGCCGGCCGATTCCTTCTACGCCAGCGGCACCTTCGGACAGTATGTCATTATCATCCCCTCCGAACGGCTCGTCATCGCCCGCTTCGGCACCTCGGGCAACCGATACGACATCGAGGGCGTGTCGCGGCTGGTCACCGAGGTGATCGCCGCCACCGGCGGCAAGGGCCATTTCGCCGCCGGAAACTGACTTCGGCTATTGCCGGCCGAGCTGGGTGGCCTTCTCGACCCGATCGAATCGTTC
>JBAUUA010000809.1:0-8031 GCA_049582465.1 Bradyrhizobium sp.
CGCCGATCCCTCCGGACGCTCAGCGACGGCGTCCGTATGTTTCTTGCGCCAGGCGGCAAGCCGTGAAGCGAGTGCCGGATCGCCGAGCGCCAGCACGCTGGCTGCCAGCAGCGCCGCATTGATGGCCCCGGCGCGGCCGATCGCAAGCGTGCCTACGGGAATGCCGGCCGGCATCTGGACGATGGAGTAGAGCGAATCGATCCCCGACAGTGCCCTGGATTCCACGGGAACGCCGAACACCGGCAGTTCCGTCAGCGACGCCGTCATGCCCGGCAGATGCGCCGCCCCGCCGGCACCGGCGATGATGATCTTGAAGCCGGCCGCCTTGGCGCCCCTGGCAAAGTCGAACATCCGGTCCGGGGTGCGGTGGGCCGAAACGATGTGTTTTTCGCTGGCGATCCCGAGCACGTTCAGGGTTTCGGCGGTATGGCGCATGGTGTCCCAGTCCGACTGGCTTCCCATGATGATGGCGACGGGCGCGGGCATACGGTTAATTCTTTCGGGAATCCAGAAACATAAGCCGGATTATAGGATCGGCTCAGGGCTCGGCAAGGCGTGGCAAGGGGTCCGGAATGGACTATCCTGTCTTGGTGAATTCCGGCAAGCCTTCTTAGCGCATGAATCAGCCCCAAAGGGCTGCATCAACGCAAAGTGGTTGCCGATTTGAGATGTCCATGAAGAAGAAAACAGGGCCGGCCGCCCCCAAATCTGTGCAACCCAAGGCGGCAGAGCGCCGCAAAAGCGGGGTCGGCAAATCCAAGCTCAAGTCCAAACCCGAGTCCAAGAGCAAGGCTTTGCCGGTACGGTTCCAGCCCGGCAAAGCGCCAAAGCCTTCGTCCCGGGTGCCGGCCGAGTCCAGCGGCGCCAGCCAGACGATTCGCAAGCTGCGGACCCGGCTGGTACAGGCGCTCAAGCGGATCGGGGAATTGGAGGCGTCGGCGGATACCGACTTCCTCCTGGACATTCCGAACCGGCGCGGCTTCGAGCGCGAGTTCCATCGCGCGATCGCCTACATCAAGCGCTACCAAGCGAGCGGCGCGTTGATCGTGCTCGACGTCGATCGCCTGAAGCCGATCAACGACGCCTTTGGCCACGCCGCCGGCGATCAGGTCTTGAAGGCCATCGCGGCCGCGCTGTTGCGGCAGGTGCGTTCCTCCGACGTGGTCGGCCGGCTCGGCGGCGACGAGTTCGCGGTTTTGTTGTGGAACCTGACCGAGACCGATGCCAGGGCGAAAGCGGCCTCGTTGGAAGAGGCCATCGATCAGCTCAGCTTCACGTTTCGCGGCCGCACCATCACCGCGGGCGCATCGGCCGGCGTCGCCGTTCTCGGCCCGCATACGGAAGCCGGCCGCGCATTGGAGGAAGCCGACGGCGCGATGTATCTGCGCAAGGCCCAGCGCCGGCATGAATCCTGACGGTTACAGGCCGCTCAGATCGTCCGGCACATTGCCGAATTTCCGGAGCAACTCGGCGTCGCCGAATTCGCCGATCATGGGATCGCCGCTGCGTCGGAAGGCGACGGCACCGATGCTGCCGGGGGTCCGCGACAGGATTTCCGCGCGCCGCAGCGCCGCCGACGAACTCTGGCATTCCTCCGCCGCGCCCGCGACCGGCGAGCCGGCCTCGTCCTGCAGGAACGGCATTGCGACGTAATAGGTCACATCGGCCATGGTCTTCGCTCCGTTGAGCTCCCTGGTTCCCGTTCGATCGATCAGGCGGCGTCGCTGTTCGACAATCCCGACGGCGCGCAGCCGCAGGCAATCGCCACCTGGAGCTCCAGCAGCTCGCTCTCCAGATATTCGTTCGCCATGATCAGCGCCTTGATCGTGCTGCGCAGATTGCCGTCGCACATTGCGATCGCCTGGTCGCAGGCCTGCTCGTAACGACTGCTGTCTGAATGGGCTTTGGACATGCGGGTGCTCCGGGGATGGGCTGGAGGGGGCTGGTTACAGTGTTCTTCTTTTGTTCTAAAAAGTCAAGTGCTGAATACCAGTCCGCTCGGGCAGTTCGAGCACCAGGGCGTCCCGCGGGCGATCAAGCGAACCACGGCGGCCGAAAGTCTAAGGCGGGGAACGAAAACAACATCCGGGGTTTATTGCCTATTCGCAGGGGAGTGGGACGAATGGGTCTTGTTGAGTCCAAAAGACCCGTGGTGCTGGTCGTCGAAGATGAGTTTCTGCTCCGAATGGACGCGGTCGACATGATCGGAAACGCCGGGTTCGAAGTTGTCGAAGCCGCGAATGCCGATCAGGCCATTGAAATTCTCGAAGCTCGCCGGGACATCACCGTGGTTTTCACGGACATCCAGATGCCGGGCTCGATGGACGGGTTGAGGCTCGCGCGCGCGGTGCGTGGCCGCTGGCCGCCGATCAAGATCGTCGCGACCTCCGGCCATGTCGGCGTGAGGGAAGCGGATCTGCCCGAGGGCGGGCGCTTCCTGCCGAAACCCTACAGTTCGCTCCAGGTGACGGGCATGCTGCGCGAGCTGATCGCCGGCGCGTGAGTTTCAGCGAAGCGAAAGCTACGCGATGATATCAGGCGTGATCTGGTCCTCGATGAAGGCGATACGGTCGCGCAATTGCAGCTTGCGTTTCTTCAGCCGTTGCAACCGCAACAGGTCCGGGGCGGGAGACTGGTGCAAGGCGTCGATCGCCGCGTCGAGATCGCGGTGCTCCTGCTGCAGCCGTGCGAGCTCGTTGGCGAGTTCGCGCTCATCTTCGTCGGTCATGATGTACGTTGGCTGAAAAACGCGATGAGATTGCGAATGGTTGTGGAAACGGCTTTGGAGAATATCGTCCCTGCCGGGGCGGGGCGCAAGCTGGCGCGGGTTCCGTACTCACGATTCGTTACAGATGTCGGCGGAAAAATGAGGCGGCCATTTTCGATACCCATCGACAGATTCCCCTGCTCGTGTACACTCCCTTGTCCGGATCGAATCTGAGGTCTCAATCAACCGAGGAGGTTTGGTATGGCAATTCAGGCGCATCTCGTTGAACTGGAACGCAAACACAAAGTTCTTGAAAACGAATTGCATGAAGCTCTCGTGCACCTCTCAACGGACGACCTGCAAATTGTCGAATTGAAGCGCCGGAAATTGATGGTTAAGGACGAGATCGAACGGTTGAAAAATACCACGGCGGAAACGCTGCATTAGCGTTCGCCACTCCCTAAACTCCCGCAAATCACCGCCATCGCTGGGACGAACGTCAATTGCGTTCACGGGTAAGGTGCGCGCTTCAGTCGCACCTCCGGGCAACGCAGTTGGCGTGATGATCACACGCCTGCCAGTTCGCCGACATGGTCCGCGATCGCCAGCGACGAGGTCAGCCCCGGTGACTCGATCCCGAACAGATTGATCAGTCCGTCCACGCCATGCTCACGCGGCCCCTGGATGAGGAAATCCTGCGTCGCGACCGCCGGCGATACGATCTTCGGCCGAATGCCCGAATAGCTCGGCATCAGCGCGCCGTCCGGCAGCGTCGGCCAGTAGCGCCGGATCGCCGGATAGAACCGCTCAGCGCGTGCCGGGTCGACGGTGTAATCCACTTTTTCGACCCACTCCACGTCGGGCCCGAACCGGGCCTGTCCCGCCATGTCGAGCGTGAGGTGCACGCCGAGCCCGCCGGGCTCGGGCACCGGATAGATCAGATGCGAGAACGGCGCCCGCGCGCTGCAGCTGAAATAATTTCCCTTGGCGAGATAGGCCGGCGGTATCTGCTCGATCGGCATGCCGTCGATGCTGCGCGCGACCGCCGGTGCGCCCAGCCCGGCGGCGTTGACGAGCAGCCGGCACTCCAGCGACATCGGCGCGTCACCGCCGGCGTCGAGTTCGATGCGGCCGCCCACCGCCCGCGCGTGCAGCAGCGGTGTATGAAAAGCACAGGCTGCGCCGGCGGCTTCGGCGTCGCCGCGCAGTGCCAGCATGTAGGCATGGCTGTCGATGATGCCGGTGGAAGGCGACAATAGCGCCGCCTCGCAGTTCAGCGCCGGCTCCAATGCGCGGGCCTCGGCGCCGGAAAGGGTCTTGAGATCGTCGACGCCATTGGCCTCGGCATGCGCCTTGATCGATTGCAGCTTCTCGGTTTCCTTGAGGCTGGTCGCGACAATCAGCTTGCCGCAATTGCGGTGCGGGATGCCGTGATCCCGGCAGTATTGATAGAGCGCCCGCTTGCCGCCGACGCACATCCGCGCCATCAGGCTGCCCGCCTTGTAGTAGATCCCGGCGTGGATCACCTCGCTGTTGCGGGAGGATGTCACCGTGCCGATCGCCTCGGCCGCCTCCAGCAGGATCACCTCGCGGCCGGCCTGTGCCAGCCGCCGCGCCACCGCGAGACCGATCACGCCCGCGCCGATAACCACGCACTCAACCTTGTCCATTCGCGCCTTCAGGCCCACCGATCACGGAACAATCGAATCAACGTTCGCTTCGTTAAGTGGCTGCCCCTTCCGGGTCAATCGCGCCCGCGCGTTATAGCCCGCTTTGCGGGGACTTTTCGCAGGACCCGGCCGGTTCGTTTCGGGACGCTTTCCAGAGGCGGATCGCGTTAGGGAAGCATTAATCATGTCAGGGCAATTGCCGTAATTTGAGTCACATTTTTGGGTTGTAAGGGTAGGCGTTTACCCGATCCAAACGCGTCCGGTCAGACACTCCGGCCCGAAATGCGCGGGTGACTGATGGCTGGCAAGAACTGGCAGGCAGGCGGCAAGAACTTGATTCCTGCGCAGGCCGTGTTGTGCCTGATCGTCACGGCTGCGCCGGTGCGGGCGAGCTGGGCCTTGTCGGACAATTTTGCGCCGCCGAGCTATGTCGGCTTCGCCGATCCCAACGTGCTCTGGGAAGTCCTGATCGGCGGCATCGTCGTGTGCTCGTTCCTCGTCGCGGTCGCGCTGTGGATCCACTCCGCCTTGCGCAGGGCCAAGCGCTCGCAGTTGCGCCGAAACGCGTTCGTCAGCTCCGCGCTGAACAATCTCAGCCACGGCGTGGTCATGACGGATGCGAAACGACGCATCGTGTTCTGCAACGATCGCTATCTTTCGATCTATGGCCTGACGCGTTCGGACATTGCGCGGAACATGACCGGACCGCAGCTATTGGAGATACGGCGCAAGCGCGGCGTGCTCGACGTCGGCGTCGAGGAATTCTACCGGCTCGCCAACCGGCCGGAAGGACTCGTTACCGAACTGCCCAACGGGCACTCGGTTCTGGTCAAGCACTTCACGCTGCCGAACGGAGGTTCGGTGGCGACGCATGAGGATTGCAGCGAGCAGCGCGAGCTTTCGCGGCAGCTGGCATCGACCAAGCAATTCCTGGAATCGGTGCTCGACAACGTGCCGGTCTGCGTGGCCGCCAAGAGCATCGAGGACGGCCGCTATATTTTCGCCAACCGCGCCTTCGAACGCTTCTCGCGCTTCTCCCGCGACACCATCGTCGGCAAGCGTGCCGACGAGATCTTCCGTCCCGAAACCACAGCCAGCATCGAGGCGGCCGACGAGGCAGCCGTCAAATCGCCCGAGGGCCAGTTCCGCACCGAATTCGAGGTCGAGCGCGGCTCGGAAAAGCGCGTCCTGTCCAGCGTCCGCGTCATCGCGCGCAACGACAAGAACGAGCCGGAATTCCTGATCGCGCTGTTCGACGACATCACCGAGCGCCGGTCGCTTTCCCAGGAGCTCGAGAATACCAAGAAGTTCCTGGAACTGGTGGTCGACAACATTCCGGTCTCGCTGATCGTGGAGCGGGTCAGCGACGGACGCTATCTGCTCGCCAATCGCAGCGCGGAGATCATCCTCAACCGGCGCCGCGAGGATGCCACCGGCCTCACCGCTGCCGATATCTTCAATCCGCGGGAAGCCAAGCTGATCATCGCCCGCGACGAGGCGGCGATCAAGAAACGCGGCCTCCTGGTCGAGGAACATCCGATCAGCACCAAGGAGGGCTTGCGGCTGTTCCTGACCCGCCGCATGACGGTGCTCGACGAGGCGGGCGAACCGCAATACCTGATCAAGACCCACGAGGACGTCACCGACCGCCGCCAGACCGAATCGCGCATGGCGCATATGGCCTATCATGACGGCCTGACCGACCTGCCGAACCGCGCGGCGTTCCTGCAGGCGCTGGCGCAGATGATCGAGGCCTGCGAAGGCACCGGCGAGGAATTCGCGGTGCTCTCGCTCGACCTCGACGGGCTGAAGGAAGTCAACGACGTGTTCGGCCATGCCACCGGCGACAAGCTCCTGATCGAAGTGGCGCACCGTCTCCTGGCCTCGGCGCGGGGCGGCGTCGTGGCCCGGCTCTCGGGCGACGAGTTCGGATTGATCATCGACGGCAAGCAGCCCGTCGCCGGCATGCTGCTGGCCGAGCAACTCGCCGAAGCGCTGACCAAGGAGTTCCAGATCGACGGCAAGTCGGTCCGCACCGGCGTCACCACGGGCATTTCGGTGTTCCCGCACAACGGCGCCGACGCCGCTTCGCTGCTCGCCAATGCCGGCGCGGCGCTGTTCCGCGCCAAGGCCAAATCGCGCGGCTCGATCAGCATCTACGAGCCCGAGATGGATCAGCAGATCCGCGATCGCCGCGTGCTGCACCAGGATCTCTCGCTCGCGATCAAGAACGGCGAATTGTCGCTGCATTACCAGCCGCAGGCGATGTCGCGCCACACCGTCGCGGCCAGCGAGATCATCGGCTTCGAGGCCCTGGCGCGCTGGTTGCACCCGGTGCGCGGCTTCGTGCCGCCGAGCGATTTCATCCCGCTTGCGGAAGAAAGCGGCCTGATCGTCGAAATGGGCGAATGGATCCTGCGCGAGGCCTGCCGCGAAGCCGCGTCGTGGCCTTTGCCGCTGCAGATCGCGGTCAATTTGTCGCCGGCGCAGTTCATGCACGGCGACGTCGTCAATCTCGTGCATTCGATCCTGCTCGAAACCGGCCTTTCGCCGGGACGGCTCGAGCTGGAAATCACCGAGGGCGTGCTGATCGAGGATTTCGACCGCGGCCTGGCGCTGCTGCGCCGGCTGAAGGCGCTCGGCGTGCGCATTTCCATGGACGATTTCGGCAGCGGCTATTCGTCGCTTTCCTATCTGCAGGCGTTTCCGTTCGACAAGATCAAGATCGACCGCGATTTCGTCAACAATCTCGGCCGCAATCCGCAATCGGCCGCGATCATCCGGGCCGTCATCGGCCTCGGCCACGGCCTCGAGATGTCGATCGTTGCCGAGGGCGTGGAAACCCAGGAGCAGCTCGGCTTCCTCGCCGACGAGGGCTGCGACGCGGTGCAGGGCTATTTCATCGGCAGACCGCTGCCGATCGGCCAGTACGCGGCGCTGGTGGGCCGCAACGGCGGCGACGCCGTCGAGGCCACGCGCAAGACCGGCTAAAGTTTTTTCCGCTTGCCGCGTTTTCTTCACGCGAACCGGATAACCATCGAGCTTCAGGCGCGGGACGGGCTTCGCTTGAAGGCGTTATGGCTCGCGTATGGCGGACTACGATCTTGCGATCATCGGCGGCGGCCTGAACGGCGTCAGCATTGCGCGCGACGCCGCTGGACGCGGCCTGCGGGTGATCCTGATGGAGCAGGGCGACCTCGGTTCGGCCGCATCCGCGGCCTCGCCACGGCTTGTTCATGGCGATCTCGCGGTGCTGGAGCGTAGGGGACTTGGCCGCGTGCGCACGGCGCTGGCCGAGCGCGACATCTGGCTCAGAATCGCGCCGCATCTGGTGCGGCCGATGCGGTTCGCGATCCCGGCCCATTCCGACGAGCGTCCGCCGTGGCTGTTGCGCGCGGGGTTATGGCTCTATGACCGGCTCGCCTCGCCAAGCGGCCTGCCCGGTGCTGCGACCGTCGACGTCACCCATCATCCGCTCGGCAATGCGCTGAAGCGCCCGTTTGGCACCGCGTTCGAATATTCCGACTGCGTGGTGGACGATTCGCGGCTGGTGATCGCCAATGCCGTCGACGCCGCCGAGCGCGGCGCCGACATCCGCACTGGCGCACGCTGCGTTCGCGCGGACCGGCTCGAGATCTGGCGGCTGGCGGTGAT
>JBAUUA010000810.1:0-3247 GCA_049582465.1 Bradyrhizobium sp.
ATTCCACCATCGTTCGGGCGCATCAGCACGCCGCCGGGGCGAAAAGAGGGGGTCTGAAGATCAGGCGATCGGCCGCTCGCGCGGTGGCCTGAGCACCAAGACACATATGGCGTTCGCAGGTTGGTGCGATAAGGGGCAAGCGCAAGCAGCGGACGCAACCGTTCGCGGCGAGCAGGATCCTTTGAACGGCCGTACTGTTTTCTTTGGGGCTGGCCTTTGAGACGGCGGTCGTTCCCGGCATGGTGATGTCGCGCGGCAATGCGATTAGCGTATCTCGATCCCGTTCTGCTGCGCACATCTGCCCGTCACCTCGTCACGCGGAAAGGAATTGCTTGTCCGCTGGTCATTTAGCAATGAATAGCCGGGCGTTTCGAGCGACGATGTTGATCGAAATCAATTCTTCCGCATGAAGATTCGAATACTGCTTTTTTGTTCGTGCTCACTAACGGAGATGACAAATGAATTTAAGAATCTTGTGAGCTGTTGCTGCAGCGGTAGTAATCGGTGGAGCGCTGATGGTTGCGGTTCTTAAATCTGCAGGGGCATTGCCTGATACGCCGGTAATAGGTAAGCCGTGTGGTACATGCCGTCAAAATCCGGCTGGAGGCGCAACACTTTTGGTGAAGCATTTGCAACAAACGGCCACAAGCTGTCCGCGAAGAAGAAGTAATAAGTCGCGAAAGTATCTACCGGCTTTCAACTATCCCATCAGAGGGTTCCGTGCATCCTCAGTTGGCTCAGGGTGCAGCGGCTCTCTGTCAGATTTACGGGCGAGATACACCATCACCCGCGAGTCAGAGCTGCAAAGACCGGCAATTTCATCTGAATGCGAGCGATAGAGCGGGACCAGAAATGAAGGTATTGGCGGACACGATTCCCACGAAGCTGGGGGTGGAAAGCTATAAGGCCTTTCGCCGGCGACCGGGCGCCGGTTCTTCCCTCTCAATGTTAGCCATAGCCGGGCTTCTGTTCTCGGGGGCTTATTTGGGCAGTGCATCCGCACAATCGGGGATAACCGTCGACAGCGGTGCAGAGTTGCAGATGCTATTTGCTACTCCAGAAGACATCGCGCAAGGCAAGGCTCTCGCCGAGTCGGCTTGCGCCGGCTGCCATGGCGCAAACGGCATCAGCGAAACGCCGGCCGTTCCGCATCTCGGAGGCCAGCGCTCCGCCTATCTGTTCAATGAGCTGAAGGGCATTCAGGCCGGTGTGCGCGGCGAAACTCCCATGAACAACCAGGTCAAATTCCTGAGCGACGACGCGCTGCTCAAGGTATCGACTTATTTTGCCAGTCTCGATCCGCCGCCAGCCGCCGCTGCCAACGCCGCAAATGTAGCGGTCGATCCGGTGCAGGCCGACAAGACCGCTGCGGCCGCCTGCGCGGGTTGCCATGGCGAATCCGGCGTCAGCACCACACCGGGCATGCCGAGCCTTGCCGGATTGGATCCGAAATATACCGTGGCAGCGATGAAGGCGTACAAGAGCGGGCAACGCGAGAGCGAACTGATGAAGTCGATGCTCGCCAGCGTCACCGATTCGGCCATCGACAATATCGCGCTGTATTATGCGCTGCAAAAGCCGGCGAAAAGCCAGGCCCCGGCCGCTGGCGACAAGGCGGCGGGCGCGACGGCCGCCGCAGGCTGTGCGGGATGCCATGGATCTGACGGCTTGAGCGCAAACCCCGCCTTCCCAAGCCTCGCCGGCCAGGATGCGGGCTATCTTGCGGGCGCGCTGGCGGCCTACAAGCAGGGAACGCGCAAGGACGAGACCATGAAGGGGCTGGCGACGGGGCTTGACGATGCCGCCATCAAGAATCTTGCGGCCTTCTTTGCCGGTCAAGAACCGAAACAGCCCGACGTTCGCAAGCCTCTCACCGCCGACGAGTGGGCGCAGAAATGCGATCGCTGCCACGGCATCAACGGCAACAGCAACAATCCGCGCCTGCCAGCTCTGGCCGCGCAGCGCGCAGACTATCTCGAAAAAATGCTGAATGATTACCGCGCGGGCGCGCACAAAAACTCGACCATGGCGGCCATGACCCATGACCTGACGGACCAGGATATTTCCGGCCTTGCCGCGCATTATGCGCGCAAGACGGCCCGTTCGGTCGTGTTTGTGACGTTGCCGCCCAAGTGAACAAGGAGCGCGCGACCGGTCGGCCTAGAAGACGAACGACGGCTAATGTTGGCGTGATGCACGTCGCCCCACCCTTGAAAGATCTGAAGGAACAAGATCATGGCTGAGCAGCCACCGCTCCACCGGCTTTATCATCACTATTCGGAGTTGCCCTACAGCGTGCGTGTCCTCTACACGGCGGCGCTTCTGGTGCTCGGCCTGGGCTACCTGTTTGGCCTGATCTACGTCTTTCACACCTATGCCGGCCGCGGCACCGGCAACAAGATGATGCTCTCCTACGAGGATCTCGTCGTCGCCTACAGCGGCAGCGGCCACGGTTCGCGTCTGGAGTCGGCGTTACAGGGGCCGATGTCCAACATGCTGCCGGCAGAGGACGGCAAAGCCATCATCGCCTGGGTGAAGGAGGGTGCCGATCGGGCGACCTACGACAAGAGCATCAAGCCGATTCTGGACAAGCGCTGCATGGGTTGCCATGACGGCAGCAACCCGCATCTTCCCAACCTGAGCAGCTACGACAATTTGAAGAAGGTGACGGAGCAGGACACCGGGACGGATGTCTTCACCCTGGTGCGGGTGTCGCACATCCATCTGTTCGGGCTGACCTTCATCTTCTTCATCGTGGGCATGATGTTCAGCCACGCCTACGTCCGGCCCGTATGGCTGAAATGTACCATCATCGGGATGCCCTATGTGGCGATCGTGATGGACGTCAGCTCGTGGTACTTCACCAAGCTGTTTCATCCCTTCGCCTGGATGGTGCTGCTGGCCGGCATGCTGATGGGGGCGTGTTTCGCCTTCATGTGGGTGGTCACGATGTACCAGCTTTGGTTCGCGCCACCGCCCGCGATGGTCGCGGCGCGAGCAGGCGGCGACGCCGGGTTCGTCGGCTAAGAAGATTCCCGCGAGGCTTACGGCGTCTTGCGCTGCGTGCGGGACGCCGCAGCGCGTGGCGGAATCCGCACGTTGCCTGAACGCCGAATCGGCCTGGGAACAAGGCCTTCAGCGGCGAATAACAATCGCCATTTGCCTGTCGTTGCGAGCCCGTGGCGGGAACTTATTGCATCGGTTACACAGTGCGAAATTTTGCGCCGGGATTTGACCTGCGTCAAAA
>JBAUUA010000811.1:0-5230 GCA_049582465.1 Bradyrhizobium sp.
TCCATGTCGTAAGGCTGCAGGATCACGCAGCCCTGGTCTGCCCAGAACCGCTGCAGGGCAAGAATAAAACCCTGGAACGAGCGTTCCGGGCGCATGTGCGGAGGCAGGGAGTCCATCGTCTGGTCGGTCTTTGCTGAAGGGGGTAGCGCGCGGGACCGTATCGGCGGGGGGACCGGGAATCAAGGCAATGGAAGGCGGGATTCGGCGCGAAAGTGCCGCCAATCGCAACAATTGCACCGATTGGCGAGATGCGCCGCTAACCAGCGCCGCAGCGTGGTGTCCCCCGGCAGCGGCGCGTTAGCCATTGAGGGCTTATCACCGCGGAACTTCAGAAGGCCGGAGACGCTTCGGCCTTTGCGAGGATCGGCTCTCCGGTTCGTGATCTCGCTCGATTATCTTGTGAGGCACGAAACCCCGAGTCGTCCGATAAGACGAACTGCCTCCAAGCCTGCCCGCCGGTCCTCAGGGGTGATGCCCCACCCCGAGGCCGGCGCAAGTATCTCAGCCGCAAATTCACAGCGCCAAATTCGTAACGCCGGTCAGCCCGGGCGGTAAGCGCCGGTGGCGGGGTCGCGCCGCAGCGTCGGAATATCGCCGGAGCGGGCAGCCTCGGCGACCCGAGCAAGCCGGGCTTCTTCCAGTTCTCGGTTCACCCGCACGGCGGTGCGGTAGGCCCAGCGGACCACGGCCAGCCCACCCAGGGCGCCCGCAAATGCGATCAGCGGCGGCATCTTTCGATCCTTGTCGTTCATTCGTCTCGCCCCACTTGCCTATTCTCGCTCAAGCCGGCCTCGGCTGCAATCACCTCGCCCGAGACCAAATGGCGCGGTAAATTCGCTGTTAGAATCCGAATTTGGCCCAAATCGCCCTGCTTTCCAGCGCCGAAATCAGCTCGTCCGGCAGGCCCGCGATACCATCCAGCGATACCAGCGTCCCCGCCCCGGCCGATCTGCGGCCGAGCAGGCCGGACAAGAGGCCGCCCGAAGGCGCGATCACCGGCGTCAGTACCTTCTCGCCATAGCGCGCACGAAGCGTCGAGCGCAGGTCGCCGATGGCGTCCGCCAGCCCCAGCGACACCGAGGTTTCGCCGGCCCAGTATTCGCCGGTGAACAAAACGTCGTCGCCGCCTTTAAGCCGAGCGCCCCGGCTTCCCTTCACCAGCGCAATGAAGATCGCGTGGATCTCGCGCTGAAGCGCCTTGACGCGCGCGACATCGTCGGGGTTTTCCGGGAGGAACGGATCGAGCATCGCCTTGTGCTCGCCCGCCGTATAGAGCCGGCGTTCGACGCCGATCCTCTTGATCAAATCCTGAAACCCGAACGAGCCGCCGACCACGCCGATCGAGCCCATGATCGACGACGGGTCGCAGAAGATTTCGTCGCCGGCGCAGGCGATCATGTAGCCGCCGGATGCCGCGACATCTTCCACGAACACCAATACCGGCAGCTTCTTCTCCGCCGCGAGCTGGCGAATGCGAAGATAGATCTGGCGTGACTGCACCGGCGAACCGCCGGGCGAATTGATCACCAGCGCCACGGCTTTGGCGTGCTTGGTGGCGAACGCGCGCTCCAGCGTCCGGGCAACGCCGGCCAGCGACATGCCCGGCCGCAGCGGCGTCACCGCGCCGATCAGCCCGGACAGCCGGACTACGGGCACGACCGCAACCCCGGGCCGCAGGCGTGCCGGAACGAATCCCATCAGCCTGTCGAGCAGGCCCGGCCATCCCCCGCGGTCGATACTTTGTTCGGTCATGCAGTCACCTCAAATTTAACCATTTGTTATCCGATTACTGACAATGCAAAGGGATCGATTAACGGGAATGGAACGCCTCTTGCATCGCAGCCGTTGTGAGCTGCAATGGCGCAGCGGAGAAAGTCATGAAAATCTATCTGCTGGTGATGCTGATCGGTACCCTCCTGGCCGCGATTCACTTCACTTCGGCGCCAGAACAGCGATCGAAATCGGCGCCGCAATAGCGGGTTCCACGTCCAACCCCGAGCGGTCAGCCGGGGTTCAGGGGTGTGCCAGCGGCAAGGCCCCCTTCCCCGCAAGAATCTCCTGAGCCCAATTATTGGGCACGGTTGACGCTTCATTGAGCATCAACCCCGGGTGGATTTCCGCCGGCGCCTTGCCGCCCTTGGTGGCGCGGATCAGCACGCGATTGGCCGGCATCGTCGCCTCGCCATGGACCGGCAGGATTTTGACGCTGCCAAAGCCGCGATCGAGTGCCGCGAGTACCTCGGCTAGTCCGTCGGCGCGCCAGATCAAGGTGAGGATGCCGCCGGATTTCAGAATCCGCCGGCTCGCATGGATCCAGCTCTCGAGCGTCGCGGCGGTCGCCACATGCGCCGACGCGCGAGACTTGTCCGGCGAAGCGCGGTGCCGGGCGGAATCGTTGAACGGCGGGTTCATCAGCACGACATCGGCGCTGTCGGGGGCAAGGCCTGCGGCGGCAAAGGCGCCCGCCTCGGAGGTCACGTCGAGGACGATCACCTCGGCAGGGATCGCATTGGCGGCGGCGTTGCTCTCGGCCAGCCCCGCGAGCGCGGCATCGATCTCGACCAGCACGAGCCTGATTTCCGTGACCCTCCTTGCGAGCGCGAAGCCGGCGGCGCCCACGCCGGCGCCGAATTCGACGACGCGGTCGCCCGGACGCGCAGCCGTCGCTGCGGCCAGCAGCATGGCGTCGTGGCCGGCGCGGTGACCCGATTTCGGTTGCCGCAGACGCAATCGGCCGCCGAGAAATGCATCCTCGGTATAGTCGCCGGAATCAGTCATCGGCCCGCAATTCATGGGCGAGACCCGCGTCGCGCAGAATCTGGCGCGCCTGCCGGTTGTCGTCCTCATGGACCAGAATCCGGCGCGGCAGGACGCCGAGCGAGCCTTCGATAACGCTCATGTTCTGATCCAGCACCAGATGATGGATGTTGGCGCCGTCGAGCAGCGCTCCGACCGCCGAGACCAGCACGATATCGTTGGTTCGAACCAATTCCCGCAATTGTGGCACTCCTTTGTCGGCCCCGCCGAAAGGCTGCGCGAGGCTTTTCAACCGCATCGTGCCCTTGCCGCGTTCCCCGGCACTTTCTATTATTATATCCGAGGATAGTGCGAATTGGGCAAAAGTGGAGACCAGCGTGGCCGTTATTGTACCCTTCGAGAGCCCGGCAAGCGCTTCGATCGATGAACTGGTCGCGCTTGTGGCTCCCGACATGGAGCGCGTCAACGCCACGATCCTGTCGCGAACCGGCTCGGAGGTCACCATGATCCCCGAGGTCGCCAACCACCTGATCTCCTCAGGGGGAAAGCGGCTGCGCCCGATGCTGACGCTGGCGATGGCGGGCCTGTCCGGCTACACCGGCGACGGCCATATCAAGCTCGCCGCGTCCGTCGAATTCATGCATACCGCCACGCTGCTCCACGACGACGTGGTCGACGAAAGCGAATTGCGGCGCGGCAAGCTGTCGGCCCGGATGCTGTGGGGCAATGAGGCGAGCGTTCTCGTCGGCGACTTCCTGCTCGGCCAGGCCTTCCGCATGATGGTCGAGGTCGGCTCGTTGCGCGCGCTCGACATCCTGTCGTCTGCCGCGGCCACGATCGCCGAGGGCGAGGTGATGCAGCTCGCCGCCGCCAAGAACACCGCGACCACCGAAGACGAATATCTCGCCGTGATCCGCGGCAAGACGGCCGAGCTGTTCGCGGCCGCCTGCGAGGTCGGGCCCGTCATCGCCAACCGTCCGAAGCCCGAACAGACCGCCTGCCGCTCGGTCGGCATGAATCTCGGGATCGCGTTCCAGCTGGTCGACGACGTGCTGGACTACGGCGGCAAGGCCGCAAAACTCGGCAAGAACATCGGCGACGATTTCCGCGAGGGCAAGATCACCCTGCCGGTGGTGCTGGCGTTCCGCCGCGGCAACGACAGCGAACGCGCATTCTGGGTCAAGGCGCTGGAGCGCGGCGAGATCGGCGACGGCGATCTCGACCATGCGATCGGGCTGATGACCAAGCACCGCGCGCTGGAAGACACCATCAACCGCGCCCAGCACTACGGCGCGATGGCGGTCGACGCGCTGGCGCTGTTTCCGGCCTCCGCCATGAAGACCGCGCTCGAGCAGGTGGTGGCGTTCTGCCTGGCGCGATCGCATTAGCGGTGAGCACGGCGAACGTTTGGTTGTTCCTGCTGGCCGCGCCCGTCATTGCAGCGATTCCCGGCCCCGGTATTTTCTACGTGGCGGCAAGGACGCTGTCGGGCGGCCGACAAGCCGGCATCTCCTCCACTTTCGGGACGGCGCTGGGGGGACTTGTGCATGTTGTCGCGGGCGGTCTCGGGGTTTCGGCGATCATCCTTGCCAGCGCGCAGCTATTTACGGTGCTCAAGCTGATCGGTGCGCTTTATCTGGTCTGGCTCGGCATCAAGACCTTCCGTCAAGCAGGTCACCCGTTGCACGAGCCGATCGGCCCTGCCGGCACAGAGCGGGCATTCCGGGAAGGCGTCGTGGTCGAGGCCTTGAACCCCAAGACCGCGGCCTTCTTTCTGGCATTCATTCCGCAGTTCCTGGGCCCGGCGGCCGGTCATCCCGCGCTTCAGTTCATCGCGCTGGGCTTGATCTCGGTGGCGCTGAACACCTCCGCTGACGTCATTGTCGTGATGTTGGTCGCGAGGGCCCGTGCAACGCTCGTGCGCAGACCGCGCGTCATTCAGCGCCTACGACAAAGCTCGGGGCTCTTCATTGCGGGGCTTGGAATTTCGCTCGCGCTCACGCGGCGGCCAGCCACCGGCTAGCTTAGCGTTCCCGCATGCACCCACCAGCCGGGGTGATCGAGCCGAAGTTTCTCCGCGGCACGCCCGGCCTCGGCGGTGTTCTCGTAGATCGCAAAGCAGGTCGCGCCGGACCCCGACATCCGCGCCAGCCAGGCGCCATTGGTGGCGTTGAGCGCCGCGATGACCTCGCCGATCACCGGCTGGATGCGCATCGCCGGCGCTTCGAGGTCGTTGGTGCCGGCGGCGAGCGCTTCGACCCAGTCTTCCAGCGACGCGCCGGCTTCGGGCCAACCCGCCGCGCCGATCACGTCGGAGACGCCGACCAGCAACTCGCCGGTGCGCAGCCCGAGCGCCTGGAACACGTCCTTGGTAGCCACGGGAACGCGCGGATTGACCATCACGCAGGGCATGACCGGCAGCGCCAGCGGCAGCAGCGTCTCGCCGACGCCGGTCATGACGCAGGCGCGCGAA
>JBAUUA010000812.1:0-2284 GCA_049582465.1 Bradyrhizobium sp.
GGTGGAAGCAACGCTGGCGCTGGCCAAGATCATCGCGGCGTTCTGGCTCGATCTGCCCGACAAGACGCCGGTGATGCCGGTCGGTGTGGTGACGACACAGCCCGATCGCTCCCCGATGTTTCGTATCACACCTCGGTGACGAAGGCATGCTTTGACCGCTTCGCAATCTGCTTTAGGCTTGATCCATGAGTGATACCCAGGCGCAGTTTTCCGTACTGAAACAGACCGCCGACCCGGCGGTGGCCGACGCTATTCGCGAGCTGATCGAGAACGGCAAGGACCATGAGCTCAACCGCATCAATCTGCTGGATTTTTCGAAGCAGACCGGGCTCGACGAGGAGCGGGTGATTTCCGGCTTTCTGCATGCCTCACGGCTCGGGCTGTTCGATCTCACCTGGAACGTGCTGTGCCCCGGCTGCGGCGGGGTGCTGGACGCCCACTCCACGCTGAAATCGCTGCGTCACGACGACTATCATTGCGGGCTGTGCGCCTGCGGTTACGAGGCCTCCGTCGACGAGCAGGTCGAGGTCGCCTTCACGGTCAGTCCGCGGGTCCGCCGCATCGCGGCGCATGATCCCAATACGCTGCCGCTCTGGGAATATTTCAAGCAGGTGTTCTGGAGTTCGGGCGTCGATTTCAACGAGGAGTCGTTTGCGGCTCTCTCCAATGACGTCGTGCTGGACGCGCTCGAACTGCCGGCGGGCGAGAAGGCGACGATGTCGCTGCAATTGCCGTCGGATTTCATCATCGTATTCGAGCCGGTGACGCATGCCGCGCAGTTCATCGATGTTCAGGGCGAGCCGACCAAAGAACGTCAACAGCTGTCGCTGATCTACAACAAGCTGCAGGCACCTACGGGAACCATTACGTTGCGTCCCGGCCCGCTGCGGCTGTCGCTCGACAATCAGGCCGGCGTGCGGGTGCTGCCGTCGGTCTTCGTCGCGGCCGACGCGCTCCATCGTCTGATCGGCAAGCGCAAGCCGTTCCTCACCGCCAAGCGGATGCTGACCAACCAGACCTTCCGCGACGTCTTCAAGGCCGACAACCTCAACATCGATCAGCGGCTCAAGATCACGTCGCTGACGTTCCTGTTCACCGATCTCAAAGGCTCGACCGCGCTGTACGAGCGGGTCGGCGACCTCGCCGCCTTCGATCTGGTGCGGGCGCATTTCCATGCGCTGCTCGAGATCATCTCTTCGGAGAAAGGCGCCGTGGTGAAGACCATCGGCGACGCCGTCATGGCGACCTTCATCCGGCCCGAACATGCGATCGTCGCGGGTTTGCGGATGCGCGCCGCCATGGACGCGCTCAACGCCGAGCGCGGCACCAACGATCTGGTGGTCAAGATCGGCATCCATGAGGGCCCCTGTCTCGCGGTGATGCTCAACGAGCGCCAGGATTATTTCGGCCAGACCGTCAATATCGCAGCCCGGGTTCAGGGCCTGTCGACTTCGCAGGCGATCCACATTACCGGTCCGGTGATCGGGGCCCCGGCGGTCGCCGCGATCCTGGACAGGGAGGCGATCACCCCGATCCAGAAGCAGGCGGCGCTGCGCGGCATTGCCGACAAGATCATGGTCTACGAAATCCCCTGAGATTGCCGAAAGGTAATATGGCGGCCGAAACCGCGCGGATTGCGCAGGTTGGCTCTCCAGCCCATATATCGGTCATAGCAGCAACGGACTTCACACGATTTCGGTAGGAAATGATGCTGGACGGACTTCGCCAATTCATTGCCGATGTTGTTTCGCCAACCGCGCATGCGCAGCAATCGTTCGACGATACCGGTTATCGTCTGGCGGCGACCGCGCTGTTGATCCACGTGATTTCGATCGACGGCGAGCCGTCGGCTGCGGAAAAGCGCAAACTTCACAGCATGATCGAAAGCCGCTTCGGACTTGATCCGGGCAAGGCGGATCAGTTGATCGCGTCCGCTACCCTGGTCGAAGGCGAGGCGGTGGACCTCTATCATTTCACCAGTGTCATCATGCGGTCGGTGGATGAGGCCGGCAGGCTCCGCATCGTCGAGATGATGTGGGAGATGGTCTATGCCGACGGTCAGGTCAGCGAGTTCGAGGACAATGTGGTGTGGCGCGCAGCGGATCTGTTGGGCGTATCCTCGCGCGACCGCATCGATCTCAAGCATAGCGTGGCCGCCAGGCAGCCGGCGGCGACCGCAGGCGGCTGAGAGCACAGCCGGTGCGGCAACGGGCCACGTCGCGGGCCGGGGCTTTCCAGCCCTCGGCAGGTGCGCTGCGGGGACATGACGAAATTTTAATTTGCG
>JBAUUA010000813.1:0-4704 GCA_049582465.1 Bradyrhizobium sp.
ATCCAGGCTCAATCTGCAGAATGACTGTGATATTCAAATCGCCAAGCGCGACACCTGGGCAAGGTTCTCGATCGCATTGAGACCGTGAACAAGCCGTAGGCGGCCTGACTGCCGCGGCCTACGCCGACTTCCTTACGGCGTTGTCGACCAGCGTCTTGCCGAGCGACCAGATCGCGCCGGGGACCTTGTGGCTGGAGGCGATCACGGTGTCGAACGCGGTCTCGATCCAGCTGCAGTCTTCCTCGGTGATGGTCAGAGGCGGCAGCAGTTTGATCGTATGGCTGCCGTGGCCGGAGACCTGGGTCAGGATCTTGTGATCCTTGAACAGCGGCACGGTGATGAGCTGGCAGAACAGGCCCTTGTTGGCGGTCTCCAGCACGCTCCACGACGCCTTCAGCCGCAGCGATTTCGGCGGGCCGAACTCGACGCCGATCATCAGTCCCTTGCCGCGAACTTCCTTCATCAATTCATAGCCGGGCACCATCCGGGTCAGCGCCAGCCGAAGCTCGGCGCCGCGCTTGGCGGCGGCCTCGACCAGTTTTTCCGACTCGATCACTTCGAGCGTGGCGATGCCGGCGGCCATCGCCAGATCGTTTTTCGCGAACGTCGAGCCGTGCACGACCGCGCGATCCATCTGGTTGAAGATCTTGTCGAAGATCGATTTGCGGGTCAGCAGCGCGCCGACCGGAACATGGCCGCCCGACAACGCCTTGGCGAGCAGCACCATGTCGGGCTCGACATTCCAGTGCTCGACCGCGAGGAAGCGGCCGGTGCGGCCGATCCCGGTCTGGATTTCGTCGGCGACGAACAGCGTGCCGTATTTCCTGCACAGCGCGGCCGCGGCCGGCAGGAACTCGTCGGTGGGCATGTTGACGCCCTTGCCCTGGATCGGCTCGACGATGAACGCGGCGACCTCGCGCGACGACAGCGCCTGCTCGAGCGCTGCGAGATCGTTAAAAGGGATTGGCGTGCACCCCGGCAGCAGCGGCTCGAAGCCGGCGCGAAAATTGGGATCGTCGGTCAGCGACAGCGCACCGTAGGACAGGCCGTGAAAGGCATGGGCGCAATAGACGATGCCGGGACGGCCGGTGGCGCCGCGGGCGAACTTGATGGCGGCCTCGACGCATTCGGCGCCGGAATTGGCAAAAAACACCTTATCCAGATATGGCACGAATTTAAGCAGCCGTTCCGCGAGCACGCCGGCCAGGGTCGATACGTCGAGCTGGACGAGGTTGGGCAGGTCGCTGTCGAGCACGCTCTTGAGGGCCTGGCGCAGCGCCGGATGGTTCCGCCCAATCGCAAAAACGCCAAAACCGCTCAGTAGATCGAGATAGCGCGCCCCTTCGCGATCATAGAGGTACTGGCCTTGCCCCTTCTGAAAACCGACGTCGTAACCGATGGTCTTGAGCACCCGCACCAGTTGCTCATTTAAGTGCCGCGCATGCATGGAACTGCGCTGCGCCTGGCGGTCCACAAACATCTCGGAAACGTCTAGATTTGAATATAGCATCAGCTACATACTTCGGTTGATGGCCATTTCGTCAACTGAATTCGTCAGGTGAAAACGCTCAATGCGGCGTTTTGCCCCCGTCTGGATCACCTACTTAAGCATAGGTTCAAACCATGTTGCACTGCCCCCGACACATCATGCGTAAAGTAGTATATTCAGGAATAATTTTGACGACAGGCCTTGCACCGGCCTTCGCGCTCGATCCCACCGGCGACTGGAAGGTGGCCGACGGCGTAGCCAACATCCGGGTTGCACAATGCAATGGCAACATGTGGGGCGCGGTTTCCTGGGAGCAGACGCCGGGTGGCCGCGACATTCACAATCCCGATGTCTCAAAACAGAACAGGCCGAGCCTCGGCATGCCGATCCTGATCGACATGAAGAAGAAGCCGGGCGTCGATCAATGGGAAGGCCAAGTCTATAACGGCAAGGACGGCCAATATTACAGTTCGACGATCAAGCCGGTCGATCCGGACCATCTCGAGATCCAGGGCTGCGTGCTGGGCTTCCTCTGCGGCGGCGAAACCTGGACCCGCGTCGCACCTCCGATTCCCTCGAGCCCCGCCAACAGCATGGCCAAGGGCGGACCGAAGACCGCAGCCCCCGCGCCCAAGACCGCCGCAGCGAAGACACCACCGGCGCCGCCGAAGACCACCGGATCGGTCAGCCCGGCCGCCAAAGGCCAGCAGAAACAGGCGGCAGTTCAGCCCGCCGATCCCGTCGGCGACATCTGCCTACTCCCCGACATCGCGGGGTTTACCCATTAGCGCGGGCTGGAACAGCAGCACCGCCGCGAGAGTGGTGACGAGCGACAGCGCCAAAAGCTTGCCCATGCTCGCGGTTCCCGGGTGACTGGACAGCCACAGGCTTCCGAACGCGGTCGCCGTCGTCATCGCACTGAAAAAGATCGCCCGCGTCAGGCTCGATTGCAGCAGATTCGTTCTGCCCGATCGCCACGCCGTGACATAGTAGATCTTGAAAGCGACGCCGACGCCGAGCAATAGCGGCAGCGCGACGATATTGGCGAAGTTGAGCGGCATTCCGATCAGCACGCAGATCTCCAGCGTCACCGCGCCCGCCACCAACAGCGGCACCAGCGTCAGCAGCACGTCGGTGATCCGCCGCAGCGCCAGCCAGAGCAGGAAGCCGATCACCAACAGCGCGGTGATGCCGGCGTGGATGAACGCCTTCACGACGGTGTCGCCGGATTTGAGAATCGAGACCGGTCCGCCGATCGCGTTCGGCTCGGCGGTGAGAACGGCGGCGGCGAACTTGCGCAGCGTATCGTTGTCGTTGGGATCGCCGCGCGGCAGCGCCTCGACGCGCTGCAGGCCATCCTTGGTCTTCCACTGAGCCACCAGATCCGGCGGCAGCGTCTTCAGGCTGACCGGCTGGGCCTGCAGCGAATTCTTCAGCTGGTCGAGTACCACCTTCAACGGGTTGATGAAAATCGCCTGGGCCTTGTCGCGCGTGGCCTGGTTCGAATCGGCGAGCTTCGCCAGCGCATCGGCCAGCCGCCGCGACGCCACCGCGCCCGGTCCGTTGGCATCGCCGGCGGTCTTGCGCAGGCTCGCCGCCGATCCCTTCAAGGCCTCGACGTTCTCCGCGTCCGACGGCGGGTCGTCGACGGAGTCCGGGTTGAGCGCGGGATCGAGCACCTTGGCGCCCTGCGCGATCAGCTTCAGTTTCGCCGGCTGGTCTTCCGGTATGAAGGTCTCCAGCGACATCACGCGCAGCACTTCCGGCACCTTCTCCAGCCGGGCCGCGATCTTCCTGGCGTCCTCGTCCGAATTGGTCATCACGTTGATGGCGTTGGCGCCGGTGTTCGGGTCCTTTCTCAGGTCGAGAAAGGTCGCGATCGATTCGACCTTGGGACTGCGCAGATTGATCGGGTTGAAGTCGAAGTGGAGGAAGTAAAGCAGCGGCAGGCCGGCGACCGCGATCAGGAGCGTGCCGACGATGATGACGACGCGATGGTCCTCGAGAAAACGGTCGAGCGGCGCCAGGAACGCATAGCCGACCGGCTCCATTTCCCCGGGCGGGTTGAGCAGTTTCAGGAACGCCGGCAGCACGGTGATGCTGGTGGTGAAGGCCACCAGCATACCGACGCCGGCGATCTCGCCGAGTTCCGAAATGCCCTTGTAGTCGGTCGGCAGGAACGAGAGGAACCCGGCCGCGGTGGCCATCGCGGCCAGCGACAGCGGCACCGCCGAGCGCTCGGCCGCCTGCACCAGCGCCGCCGTCAGATCGTTGCTCTTGAAGCGCTCGGAGCGGTAGCGGACGCTGTACTGAATGCCGAAATCCACGCCCAGGCCGACGAACAGAACGGCGAACGCGATTGAGAGCAGGTTCAGCGACCCCACCATCATCAGGCCGGCGGCGGTGGTGATGGAAAGACCGATGAAGAGATTGGCGAACACCGCGAAGATGATCTTCGGCGAATGCAGCGCCATCCAGAGAATGATCAGCACGACGATGACGGTGCCGATTCCGTTCCTGATGGCGCCGTCCTGGACGGTCGCGAATTCCTCGTTGGCGATCGGAACCGGCCCGGTGAGCCTCACCCGCGCGCCATATTCGCTGGCGAAATGAAGGTCGTTGGCCGCCTGGCGGATGGCGTCGGTGGCAGCCTTCCCGGGCTCCAGCGCGTTGAAGTCGAGAATCGGCTTGAACTCGATGAAGGCGCGGCGGTCGGAATCGGTCAGCGGCTTGTCGCTGGTCAGTTCGCGCCAGGAGAACGTCGCCGAGCCCGTGTTCAGCACGTTCTCGACCGTCTGGGCGATCAGGTTGAAGGGCCGCGCGGTGCTGTCGAGCTTGACCTGTCCGCGCTTGACGCCGGCGAGCCCGGTTTCCAGCGCGCCGGTCAATCCCCGGATCGAGGGATCGCCGGCCATGATTTCGATCAGGGGCGCGGCCGATTCGAACTGCCCGGTCAGCTGGCCGACCTCCGCCACCGGCAGGAACAACAGCCCGTTCTTTTCAAAGAATTCGCCGGAGCCGAGCGGCTCAACCGACTCGAAGTTCTTCTTGTCGCCCGACAGCCGCTCCGCCAGCGCCTTAGCTGCCGCGCTGGTCAGTTCCGGCGTCGGGGCCTCCACGACCGCCAGGATGGTCCGGTCGCGATCGAAGGCCTCGCCGAACTGGTTGTCCCGCTTGCGCCAGTCCAGATTGGCCGAAATCAGCGTGTTGATGTC
>JBAUUA010000814.1:0-7713 GCA_049582465.1 Bradyrhizobium sp.
CCGACCGCAGCGGCGCCGTGCTGACCATCCGTCTGCCGATCCCGGCGGCCTCCAACGCGCTGGACACTGCCGCATGAACGCCACGCCGATCAAGGTCCTGGTCATCGACGATGAGCCGCCGATCCGCAAATTGCTGCGGATGGGGCTGAGCACGCAGGGCTACGAGATCCTCGAAGCCTCCAATGGCAAGCTGGCGCTGGAACTGCTGGCGCAGAATCCGGCGCTGATCATTCTCGATCTCGGCTTGCCGGATATCCAGGGACACGAATTGCTGCGCATGATCCGCGGCCGCAACGACGGCGTGCCGATCGTGGTGCTGTCGAGCCGCGGCGACGAGGCCGGCAAGGTGCAGGCGCTCGATCTCGGCGCCGACGATTACCTGACCAAGCCGTTCGGGATGGATGAGCTGCTCGCCCGCATGCGCGCCGCGCTGCGGCATCAGTTGCAGGTCCATGGCGAGCGCCCGGTGTTCCGGACCGGCGATCTCACGGTCGACCTGGTGCGCCGCATCGTCAGGGTTGGCGACCGCGAGGTCAGGCTGTCGCCCAAGGAATACGAATTGCTGCGCGTGCTGGTGCAGCATGCCGGCAAGGTGCTGACCCACCGGTTCCTGCTGAAGGAATTGTGGGACGAGCTGACCGATGCGCAATATTTGCGGGTTTACGTGCGCCAGCTCCGGCAAAAGATCGAAGCCGATCCGGAGCGTCCGCAATTCGTGCTGACCGAAACCGGCATCGGCTACCGGCTGCGCGCGCCGGATTAGCGCGTAAAATCTCTTGCCATCCGAGGCCGATCAATGCTCATAGCGATGCGTCCTTGCGGAGCGACCATGAAAATCTCCGATCTGCTGTCGCCATCAGACGTCATGATCGACGTGCGGGCTTCCGGCAAGCGTCTGCTGCTGCAGGAATTCGCAGCCAGGGCGGCGGCCACCCTCGGCCTGCCCGCCGATCAGGTCGCGTCCTATCTGCTCAAGCGCGAAGACCTGGGATCGACGGGGATCGGCAAGGGCGTCGCTATACCGCATGCCCGGCTGCCGGAACTGCAACGGCCTCACGGGCTGCTCGCGAAACTGAAGCCCGCGATCGAATTCGACGCCATCGACGCCCAGCCGGTGGACATCGTGTTCGTTCTACTGTTGCCGGCAGCAGCCGAAAACGAAGCGCTCGGCGCGCTGGCGCTGGTGGCGCGGACTTTGCGATCGCCGGAGGCCCTCGCTCGGCTGCGAGGCGCGAAGAACGTCTCCGAGCTTCATGCGGCGATCGCCTGACTGACGGTAGATCCGAACCGGGAACCATCAGCGCCTGCAAAGATTATTTTCCCGCAACCGGGAGAAGTGTCATGGCACGAAAAGTTTCGGCACGAAAATATTCGAAGAAGTCTGCCGCCAAGGTCGAGCGCGCGATGAAGAAGCGCAAGGCCGGCACGCCGAAGAGCGGGCGGTCGGGGCGCACGGTCAAAAGCCGCAAGCAGGCAATCGCGATTGGCCTGTCGGAAGCAAGGGCCGCCGGCGCCAAGGTGCCGAAGAAGGCCTCGAAGAAGAAGGCCGCGAAGAAGCGCAAGTCGAAGAGGTAGCAGGCGCGAGCGCGATCTGTCGTCTCTGCGAAAGCAGGAACCCATAACCACAGCCGCTCGTGGTTTAAGGAAGTCGTCGGTTCAATTGATAGTTCCCGGCGTATGGGTCCCCGCGTGCGCGGGGACGACGCGGAGAGACTGCGAACGTCCTATCGCGCTAACGGTGGAATGACCCGTTGCCTTTACCCCGCCTTGCGGGCGCGTGCCGCCGAGCGGGGCGCGTTTTTGGCCGCGCGGTGCGATGCCCGCCGGGCTGGCAGATGCCGCTTGGCCGAAGCTTTGCCCTTCAAGCTCTGCTTCAGCGCGTCCATCAGGCTGATGACGTTGTCCGACTTCTCTTCCCGCTCCGCCGTCTTGACCGGCTTGCCGGCGGCCTTGCGCTTCACCAGCGTCTTCAGCGCGGTCTCATATTCGTCCCTGAATTTCGAGGGATCGAAGTGAGCGGCCTTGGTGTCGAGGATGTGGCCGGCGAGTTCGACCATGTCCTTCGAGATCTTTGGGTTCTTGATGTCGCTGAAATAATCGTCCTCGTCGCGCAATTCATAGGGGTAGCGCAGGGTGGTGCCGAGCAGGCCCTTGCCCAAGGGTTCGATCGCGATGATATGCTCGCGATTGGTCAGCACGATCCGCGCCAGCGCGACGCGGTCCTGGTCCTTCATGGCGTCGCGGATCACGGCGAAGGCGTCGATGCCGGCCTTGCCGTCGGGGGCGATGTAATAGGGGTGGTTGAGGTAACGCTTGTCGATTTCGTCCCTGGGCACGAAACTGCCGATGTCGATGGTGTGGTTGCTTTCGATCTGGACTGCCTCGAGTTCTTCCTTGTCGATCTCGACATATTCGCCCTTTTTCAGCTCAAAGCCGCGGGCCTTCTGGTCGCTTTCGACGATGTCGCCGGTCTCGGCATCGACCATCTGCTGCTTCAGCCGGTTGCCGGTCTCCTTGTTGATCATGTGGAAGCGGGTTTTGTCCGCTGTGGTCGAAGCGGGATAGAGCAGCACCGGGCAGGACACGAGGGAAAGCTTCAGGGACCCTTTCCAATAGGCACGGACGGCCATTACAATCTCCAAACCTTGTTTTCCGGCAACGAATTCCGGAACTTCAACGGCTATTGTAGGTTTCGGTTCCGGGCGGCTCTCGCCATGCGAGACCGCCGATGCTCATTTGTGCGGGTTTGATCGTGGCCTTGAGAAAACTGTCCACCTACCGGAAAAAGCGTGATTTCGACAAGACCGCGGAGCCCAGCGGCGACACGCCGGTCGCGCCCGCCAAACAGCGCCGCTTCGTGATCCAGAAGCATGACGCGACCCGGCTGCACTATGATCTGAGGCTGGAATTCGACGGCGTCTTCAAGTCCTGGGCGGTGACAAGAGGACCCTCGCTTGACCCGCACGACAAGCGGCTGGCGGTGGAGGTCGAGGATCATCCGCTGGATTACGGCGATTTCGAAGGCACCATTCCCGAAGGCGAATATGGCGGCGGCACCGTGCAGCTCTGGGACCGTGGCTATTGGGAATCCGACGATCCGGAGAAGGGATTCAAGAAGGGCGACCTGAAATTCACCTTGCATGGCGACAAGCTGCACGGCAGCTGGGTATTGGTACGGATGCGCCACGACCGCGACGGCGGCAAGCGCACCAACTGGCTCCTGATCAAGCACCGCGACGAATACGCCAAGGAGGGCAAGGCCAACAATATCCTCGACGAAGACAAATCCGTCGCATCGGGGCGCAGCATGGCGCAGATCGCCGCGGGCGAGGGCCGCCCGCCAAAGCCGTTCATGACCGCCAAGACCAGGCGCGCGCGGGCGGACGCGGTGTGGCACTCGAATCGTGGCGATGACGCGATCTCGTCCGCCGCGCCCGCGAAAGAGCTGAAGGGGAGGAAGGTCGCGGCGATGCCGGATTTCGTGGCGCCCGAACTTTGCACACCGGTCGAACGGCCGCCGAATGGCGAGGGATGGTGCCACGAGATCAAGTTCGACGGTTACCGTGTGCAATTGCGCGTCGAGGACGGCGACGCCGCGCTCAAGACCCGCAAGGGCCTGGACTGGACCGACAAGTTCAGGGCGATTGCAAAAGAGGGCAGCGCGCTGCCCGACGTGCTGATCGACGGCGAGATCGTCGCGCTCGATCATAACGGCGCGCCGGATTTTTCCACCCTGCAGGCCGCGATCTCCGACGGCAAGACCGACGACCTGATCTTCTACGCGTTCGATCTGCTGTTCGCCGACGGCGAAGACCTTCGCCGCCTGCCGCTCGGCGAGCGCAAGGCGCGGCTGAAAAAATTGCTGGAGGCGCGCCCGAGGGGAAAGACCGGATCGATCCGCTATGTCGAGCATTTCGAAAGCGGCGGCGACGCCATCCTGAAATCGGCGTGCAAGCTGTCGCTCGAAGGCATCGTCTCCAAGAAGCTCGGAGCACCCTATCGTTCCGGCCGCTCCGAGAGCTGGACCAAGGCCAAATGCCGCGCCGGGCAGGAGGTCGTGCTCGGGGGATGGAAAACCACAGGCGGCAAATTCCGCTCGCTGATGGCGGGCGTCCATCGCGGCGATCATCTCGCCTTTGTCGGCATGGTCGGCACCGGCTTCGGCCAGGACACGGTCAAGCGGATCATGCCGGCGCTGAAAGCCAACGCCTCAAACACGAGCCCGTTCGGCGGCAAGGACGCGCCGCGCAAGACCCGCGACGTGCACTGGCTGAAGCCCGAGCTGGTCGCCGAGATCGAATTCGCGGGCTTTACCGACGGCGGCAACATCCGGCAGGCTGCGTTCAAGGGGCTGCGCCAGGACAAGCCTGCCGACGAGATCGTCGCGGAGAAGCCGGCCATGACCAAACTTGCAAAACCTGCTGCAAAGACCGCGGGCGGATCGGGCAGCAAGACGCGATCCGCGCCGGCTGCGAACCGATCGGGCGAGGTGATGGGCGTCGTCATCTCAAAACCCGACAAGGCGCTGTGGCCGGACGCCGGCGATGGCGAGCCCGTGACGAAGCTCGATCTCGCCCGTTATTTCGAGGCGGTCGGCGACTGGTTGATCGGCCATATCAAGGGACGGCCATGTTCGGTGGTCCGCGCCCCCGACGGCATCGGCGGTGAAAAGTTCTTTCAGCGCCACGCCATGCCCGGCACCTCGAACCTGCTGGAGCTCGTCAAAGTGTCCGGTGATCGCAAGCCTTATCTGCAGATCGACCGCGTCGAGGGACTGGCTGCGGTGGCGCAGATCGGCGGCCTCGAACTGCATCCCTGGAATTGCGCGCCCAATGCGTATGACACGCCGGGGCGGCTGGTGTTCGATCTCGATCCCGCGCCGGAGGTCGAATTCGCCGATGTCATCGAGGCCGCCAAGGACATGCGGCAGCATCTCGCCGATATCGGCATGGAAAGCTTCTGCAAGACTACCGGCGGCAAGGGGCTTCACGTCGTGGTGCCGCTGGCCTATGGCGCCAGGGACAAGGTGACCTGGAAGGAAGCCAAAGTCTTCGCGCAAGGCGTCTGCCAGTGGATGGCCGATGAAGATCCCGAGCGCTATCTGCTCAACATGTCGAAGAAGCTGCGCAAGGGAAAGATCTTCCTCGACTATCTCCGGAACGACCGCATGGCGACCGCGGTCGCGGTGCTGTCGCCGCGGGCGCGCGACGGCGCCACCGTCTCGATGCCGTTGACCTGGGCCCAGGTGCGGGGCGATCTCGACCCCAAGCGCTACACGGTCCGCACCGTGCCGGCGCTGCTTGCCAAGACCAGGGCATGGGAGAGCTATGACGAGGCGGCGTCGCCGATCAAGGCGGCGATCAAGAAGCTCGCCGGAAAGACCTGAACATCGCTATCCCCCGATAATCCAGCATTTCGAGCGATCGCGTTTGCACAAGATTTGGCCAAAATTGATGCACCGCAATACCCGGGTCCGCGCTTCAGCTCATTATTGACCGATATAATCTGTATCCCGGAGTTTTGCATGGAAAGCCGTCATCATCAGAACCTCGTTGCGAAAGCGAAGGGCCTGAAACCCATCCGGACGGCCGTCGTGCATCCCGTCGACACCGTGTCGCTGCTGGGCGCGATCAAGGCCGCCGAGGCGGGGCTGATCGAGCCGGTTCTGGTCGGGCCCCAGGCCAGGATTGCGGAAGTGGCAGCGGAGGCCCGGCTCGATCTGTCCCGATATGAGTTAGTCGCGACCGAGCATAGCCACGCCTCGGCCGTGCAGGCCGTAGCGCTGGCGGTGGAGCGCAAGGTCGAGGCGCTGATGAAGGGCAGCCTGCACACCGACGAGTTCATGAGCGCGATTGTCGCCGAGGAAAAGCTGCGCACCGCACGGCGCATGAGCCATGTCTTCGTGATCGACTTGCCCGGATATCCGCGGCCGCTGTTCGTCACCGATGCCGCCATCATCATCTATCCCACGCTCGAGGACAAGGTCGACATCGTTCAGAATGCGATCGATCTGGCCCACGTCCTCGGGTTGATGCTTCCGAAGGTCGCCATCCTCTCCGCCGTGGAGACGGTGTCGTCGAAAATAAAATCCACCATCGACGCCGCCGCGCTCTGCAAGATGGCCGATCGCGGGCAGATCACCGGGGGCATTCTCGACGGTCCGCTTGCATTCGACAATGCGGTCTCGGCCGAGGCCGCCAAGACCAAGGGCATCGTCTCGAAAGTCGCCGGTTACGCCGACATTCTCGTGGTGCCCGATGTCGAAGCCGGCAATATGCTGGCGAAGCAACTCGAATATCTGGCAAAGGCCGAGGTCGCCGGCATCGTGCTGGGCGCGCGGGTTCCGATCATTCTCACCAGCCGCGCCGACAAGACGCTGGCGAGGCTCTCCTCCTGCGCGATTGCGCTGCTGTTGGCGCGGCACACCGTGGAAATCGTGCCGTGAGCGACGTCCTTTTGATCCTCAATGCCGGCTCGTCCAGCATCAAGTTCGCGCTATTTCCAGCGGACCAACGGCCGACCAGAAGCGATCTCGTTTGCGAAGGCGCCTACGAGGGATTGGGCCACCGGGTTCATTTCACCGCGAAGGATGGCACCGGAAACCGGTTGATCGACGACGAGCTGCCGCAGACGACGACGCATGAAGAGGTCGTGGCGGCGCTCTTGCGCTGGCTTGATGCGCGCTTTCCCGACCGGGAACTGGTCGCGGCCGGGCACCGCGTCGTGCACGGCGGAATGCGTTATGCGGGCCCGGTCCGCATCGACGCGGAAGTGATCGCGGAACTGACCCGTCTCGTTCCGCTGGCGCCGCTGCATCAGCCGCATCACCTCAATGCCATCGCGGCGCTGGCGAAACTTCATCCCAGCCTGCCGCAGGTCGCGTGTTTCGATACGTCCTTCCATCGCTCGCAGCCGGAACTTGCCACCGAATATGCGTTGCCGAGGAATCTGACCGACGAGGGAATCCGTCGCTACGGTTTTCATGGCCTTTCCTACGAATATATCACGAGCGTGTTGCCCGAGGTGCTCGGCAAGACCGGCGCCCGGGAACGCGTGGTGGTGGCTCACCTCGGCAGCGGGGCCAGCATGTGCGCGATCAAGCAGGGCAAGAGCATCGCAACCACAATGGGATTTACCGCACTGGACGGGCTGCCCATGAGCCGTCGCTGCGGCGATCTCGATCCGGGGGTTGTGCTATATTTGATGCAGCAGAAAGGCATGAGCGCGGACGTCGTCAGCGAGCTGCTCTATCAATCCTCAGGCCTGCTCGGCGTATCCGGCGTGAGCGACGACATGAAGGCGCTGCTGGCGAGCGAGCAGCCGCATGCCGCCGAGGCGGTCAGCCTGTTCGTCTATCGGATCGGGCGTGAACTGGGATCGCTGGTTGCCGCGCTCGGCGGGCTGGACGCGCTGGTCTTCACCGCCGGGATCGGCGAGCACGCGCCGGAAATCCGCCGCAGGGTGTGCAGGGACGCGTCCTGGCTCGGGGTCGAGCTTGATGAAGCCGCCAATGCCGCCGGCGGTCCGCGGATCACCACGGCCGCCAGCAGAACATCTGCATGGGTCATTCCGACCGACGAAGACCTGATGATCGCTCGCCACACCTGGAGCTTGACGATCCGACAGGCCCGCAGGTCCTGATGCCGCGGAACAAGAATGTGCGAGGCCGCGTTGCCCGCGCCTCGCAACATTCTGGACGCCTATTTGTTAGAG
>JBAUUA010000815.1:0-10561 GCA_049582465.1 Bradyrhizobium sp.
ATTTGACCGTGGGATTGGTCGTCTTCCACATCCTCGGCGTGCTCCTCTCCAGCTTCTTGCATGGAGAAAACCTGGTGAAATCGATGATTACGGGTCGAAAACGGAGTTCTTGATTACCAATGCATATGAAGCGGTTGAGTGAGCGCGGGCGAATAGTGATCACCGGATTGCATATCCGCTTCGACTTGCCGCCGGATGCTTTCGTAACAATCCAAGAGGCTCCCATCTCTTTCGATCTTGAAACAATTCATTTATCACGTCTCGATCGTATAGAATCCAAAAAGATATTCTAAATAATGGATCGCGTGCCGTCTATGCGGGACGGAACTGGTCACTTTGACAGTGATTTGTGATCCACGGGGCTCTGGCTGCCATAGGTCGGTGAACGCGCGAACTCAGCCGGGACATCCCACATACGCGCGGCGTACCAGACCGCCCAGGCAATAACGAACAACGACATCACCCAAACCCACACGGGAATCGACGAGCGCGCCTCGGCACGGCGCGGATCGAACGGATCGTCGGCGCTGAATGCATCGATTGTGAACCGGACTTTGCCGCGACGAATGGAATGAGGACGCAGCCCGGAGACGATAATGCCCGGACCATTGTGCACCACAAATGGAATCTCCTCGATGCCCTCGCGCCCACTCTCGCCTTGTGCGAGAATTGTCAGACGGTGCGGTCCGTCTGTCAAATTGGTGGTATCTAGTGAAACCTCCGTGGGCAGTTCCTGGTCGGCGATCGGCCGTGCATCGCCATCTAGATAAACTCGTACGCGCGGCTTTTCCATGACTGTATCCCCTCAGCGATCATCGCGCAGAATATCGTATTTGGGATGGTGCCGGTCGGTTTCACCGGGGCGCAACAGCATCCAGAACATGGCTACGAAGCATACGAGTGTAATGGTCCCGGATATCGCGATGATGAGGAGATTGCCGAGCAGCGGTCCGGCCATATGATGATCCATGACGTCCCTCGTTTCACTTGCCTTTAGCGCGTTCGGTGGCCACGTCCTGCGCTGTCACCGGCTTGCCGTGATTGCCCCAAGAGCTTCGCTCGTAGTTAATAATGGCGGCGATATCATCGTCACTGAGCGTGGTTCCAAACTCAGGCATTGCGCTTTCGTATTTGACGCCGTCGACGGCGGCACCCTCCAGACCGAACAAAACGGCATGGATGTGCGCGCTCGGATTTGCGTCGTTGACCACGGCGTTGCCCTTGAGCGGGGGGAACGCGCCCGGCACACCTTCACCGGTGGCCTGGTGACAAGCCGAGCAATTGGCGCTGAATAGCTGCTCGCCCTTGGCGACGTCATACCCACCAGCGGGCGGCGTTGCCGCTGCGACCGGTGCGGTTACTGTTTTGCCGGTGCCAGCGGGGGCCGGCTGCGTGGGGCGTCCTGATGTAGCACCTCCAGCATTGGCCATACCGGTTGCAGCTTCATTCATCGGCAGCGGAGGCTGCTTCAACGACAACAGATAGGCCAGTAACGCTTGCGCCTCAAGTTTAGGAATCACGACGCCATGCGTCGGTGCGTACGCTTTGGGCAGCGGCACTGGGCTAACACCGGCTGGGGCTTTGTCCACGATGTCAAACATCCAGGCAAAGGAGGGCATGATCGAGTCAGGCACCACCGCGCGCGGATTGTAGAGGTGGATATACTGCCATACCGCACTGGGCTGGCGTAGGCCGACGTTGGTGAGATCTGGGCCGGTGCGCTCCGAACCAAGTAACTCCGGTGTCTGATAAGCAAAATCGCCTGGCGCCGATGGCCGCCCAAAGACCTTATCTTGCGACAATGGACGAACCTGCTGGGTGTGGCAGTAGCTACAGCCGTTTGCGATGTAGACCTCGCGGCCTTCGGCTTCGATCGGTGTCAGCGGCTTCACCCCCGGGCCAGCCGGCGTCTGCGAGAGAGTGATGCCTGGTAAAACTCCCATCAGAACGGCGAGACCCGCATAGACCAGCGTTGAACCACCCGCGATCAACACCAGCTTGTTCATACCGTCTGCTCCCCGCCCCGTGCCGGTACTAGCGAGACCGGATTGGCGCTTGGGCCGTACGTCATGCGCCAGACATTCCAAGCGAACACAAGGTGGCTCAGAAACATCAATGCGCCACCGACGCCACGCCATACGTAAAATGGCTGCATGTCCACGACCGACTGGATGAACGGCAATTCACGCATCCAATCCAATCCCTGGATGGTGCCACCAATCGACAGAGAAATGACGTAGATCAAGCTCCCAACCAGCGCCATCCAGAAGTGCAGCGCCAGACCCACCTGCCCCGGGTATTTATCGGTGGCCGCAGGCAACAGGGCATAGACGCCGCCCCAGATGGCAAAGGTGACGAAGCCATACATCGTGAGATGGGAGTGACCGACGGTGAAATTGGTCATGTGCCAAACCGCCTGCAGGGAACGGAAGGCCTCGACCGTCCCTTGCGTGGAGCCGACCAGATAGCCGACCACTCCTACGAAGATGAAAGCCAATGGGTAGGAGTGGCGCATTTCGTCATAGCGGCCCCGCATGGTCAGCAGAAAATTGGCGCTGCCGCCCAACACCGGGACCAACATGGCCACGCTGAAGACGATGGCGGTGGTCTGGAGCCACCACGGCAATGGGCTGAACAGAAAGTGATGGGCGCCGATGATCGGATAAAATACCAGATTGGTCCAGAACGCGAAGACGCCGAGCGCATAGGAATAAATCGGGCGATTGAGCAGTTTCGGTAGCGCGTAATAGAAAATGCCCAGCGCCAGCGGCGTGAACCACATGCCCACCGCATTGTGCATGTAGAAACCTGACACCGACACCTGACCGAGGCCGTATTGATACCACGGCAGGATTGCCACCACCGCGATAATGCAGGTCCATAAAACGCCACCCATCGTGTACCAATTAGACAGGTAGATGTCGTCAGTGCTTCGCCGCGCCACGGTGGCAAGCAAATTCCACGCGGTGACACCGAGCGCTGTCAGAAAGATCAGCCGGATCGGCCATGGCCACTCGCGATACTCCAGATCTCCAGCGCTGTAGCCGAGATCGAGCGCGACGGTACCGGCAACCGCGGCCAGGTTGAACAACCACAGCCCAATCCAGGCCAATTGTGTGCTGTACAGCGGCGTGCGGCAACTGCGCACAGCGACATAATATGCCAGGCCGACCAGAGCGATACTGGCCCAACCATAAAACGTGGCATTGGTGTGGATCGGCCGCAGCCGCCCGAAAGTAAGCCATGCACCGGATCCAAAATCCGGGGCACCGAACTTATAAGCCAGTAATATGCCAACGAACGTCGCGAAGATAAGCCAAGCAGTAGCGGAGATCGTGTAGCCGGCAAAGACCCGGCCCAGCTCCTGATCTTTCTGTTCAATCAAGCTGGCTGCGCTTGTCATGTGGATCTCCAATGGATGTTCCGGCAGTCGCAGCTCGACGAGCCATCGGTGACCGAGCTAGAAATGAGCGAGGGCTCGCGTTCAATCCCGTTCCACCATTTGCGTACCAGGCGCCCCTGAAAGGCGTCCCAGTTGACATCGGCCTATCAATAATTTTGAGGGCTGCGACCATGATGATCCAGGTTGCTGTAGAACGGCGCTGGTCTACGGATTGCGCCTATGCCGACCTTGTGGTGCTGTCCCGCCTTCCCCCGTTTCCGCGTCCAGCCAGGTCGCCACTGCGAGTACAGTTCATCTGGTAAATGCGGCCGTAGCTCGTAGTTGTTATCCACCCCGTCGGAAGCGTGATGCCTTCCTTCCTACGTTACTCGCCATTACAGGAACCAGGCGTTGACTGGAGCATTGGGCTGCCAGCAAGCTAAGTGCCCGATTCATTCAGATTGAGGGTAAAGGATTTGAGTTCTGATGCCGCCCAGGATCGCTGGTTTGATTTCAGCCTCCACTACCACCGTGTACAGAAAAGAACGTTTCATCGGCGAGTTCCTTTGCAATAATAAAAGACGTCCGGCCACAGCCAACCAGAACGACATCGACAGACTTTAGCTTCGTAACCATCACTCAACCCTTCCGCGCCGCAGTCCGACTCACGAACCCGACGGTGGGTAGCGTGTAGGACTTGCCGTATTGTTCGATTTCGGTGACATAGTTGTAGCGCGGACTGAGGACTCCAATCAGCTCCTAGCCCGCGAACTCGCGGTTGCCGCCATAGATCCGATCAGCGAAAACGCCTCTTTTTGTCCTTACTTTCTCGCGGGATTGCCGTCGACACCGCTTCCACGGCCAGATCCCCGCAGGTGCGGGTTCCGGACTTGGGCGCGTGCATTGTTCACCTCGTTTGCGGATTTCGCAATGTTCGCGGGAGAAGAGGCACTTGTTCCGCTGCCCCGCCGCATAAGATCCATCTTGCCGGCGGGTGTCAGCGCACCATTGTTCAGGGGATCGCGATCCGGATATATCGCGCACGCCACACATTGCGCAAACGCGCCGGATATCAGAGCGATCGACATCAACGATGCGACAACAAGCGTTTTGTAGTTCATCATCATAGGTGTTTTCCTGGTTAAATTGCTCCTCACGTGGAGCTGTGTGGCACATCGCGTATTCTTACTCATGGCTGGCATATCTCGGCTCGTGGGCGCAGTCGACTTCAGACACGTTCGCAAGCTTAGCGCGACGCCACATTTTCCCAGCGACTGATGGAAAGCTGTTCAATATTGCGCAGTTTTAATTCTTTTTCGAAATGATCGAATAACCGCTTGATCCGTTCGCCCAATGCTCCTTCCGAGGCACTGTCAAGAAAGCGTTGTTGACGGGTCCGCAACCGCACGTCCCCGCAACAACGTATAAGAAGCACCATCGCGGTTCTCCATGAGGAGCCGGCGTTTCCTCAATTACTCCTTGCACACGTTTTGGCACTGAGGATCCGAGTCGAAGAGGACCTGGGCCTCTCGATTTGTTCACCGCAGAAAACGAGATAGTTCACGGTGGCATCGTATTCCAACACCCCGCTCAATCCCAGACGAAGATCGCTCGCGACACATCGAGACAACCAACATCTCAAAAGTGCAAGTTGTTCAATATTGCACAACATCTACGTCGTCGTCGCTACATACTGGCTGACTGATTGCCGTAATTGAAGGTCGGTAGCGTTAGTCGCATGCGACCGCGGACAGCTTATGATGGCCGGGAGGAAGCAGGCTGGTTTAAGCATCAGAAAGGTCGTCCGGCCTCGAGGGATCCGGTTTGAGGTATCCGCAACGGACTTATCTTGACGGTGACCGACGATCTCCGCTCGATGCTTCCGGCGGCCCTTCCAAAGATCAACGTTGTGGATTGTCAACAACTAGCCGCGCATGTTCTGTTGCTGCGCCCGAGCTTCAATTGCATGACTTCGTTGAAATTGTCACACTCTCCATCTGCGTCAGCGTGGCAGCCACGGTTATCGCGACGGCCATCAGCTTGCCCTTGGGGACGGCCCTCGCAGTCTCCCCTTTTCGCGGCCGGTGGGCGATTGTTGTTTTGATCAACGCGTTCTTCGGCTTGCCGCCGGTCGTTGTCGGACTGATACTTTATCTCGCGCTCTCGCGTTCCGGACCTTTAGGCTCCTTTGCACTGCTCTTCACTCCGACCGCAATGGTAATCGCGCAAACGATGCTTGCAATTCCTATCATTGCTGCGCTCGTTCATCGTGCCAGTGAGCGGGCATGGGCACGCTATGGCGACGAACTTATTATTGATGGTGCGACACGATTGCAGGCTGTCCCGCAGATTCTTATGATCGTTCGCGCGGACCTTCTGACTGCCATCTTAGCGGGCTTTGGCCGGACCGTTTCAGAAGTCGGCGCGGTGATCTTGGTCGGCGGCAACATTCTTGGCTTGACGAGAACGATGACCACGACCATTGCACTGCAAACAAGCCAAGGCGACCTTTCGTTGGCTTTGGCTCTTGGCGCGGTGCTGATCGGAATCAGTATTTCAATTAGCGCGACAGTCTTTGCATTCGCAGGACAAGCGCGAACGTCAGGGAGTGACGAAGTATGATTAACGTTCGATCCCTCTTAGCGGTTCTTGCGATCTTCTGCACGATTGGCGTCTGTCCGGCGGCAGAGCAATTCATCATTCTTGCCTCGACTACTTCGGTCGAAGCCTCTGGCCTTTTGGCTAACATTCTTCCGCAGTTCACGGCGAAGACTGGCATCTCGGTCAACGTGGTCGCGCAGGGTACGGGCAAGGCGCTGGACACCGCGCGCCGCGGCGATGCCGATGTGTTGTTGGTTCACGATCCGGAAGCCGAACAACAATTCATGGATGAAGGCCATGGCTCGACGCTGCGGCAGATCGCGTGGAATGATTTTGTCATCGTTGGGCCGTCCACTGATCCGGCTCGCGTTCAGGGCGGCCGCGATAGTGTCGCCGCTCTGAGGGCGATAGCGTTAGCGCACGCGCCATTCGTATCGCGCGGCGACAAGAGCGGTACGAACGCGGCGGAGCTGCGGCTTTGGAAAATCGCCGGTCAAGCGCCGGGTACCCTCAGCAGGGAAAAATGGTACCGCGACATTGGGGGCGGAATGGGTCAAGCCCTCAACGCGGCAAGCGCGATGGACGCATACGCGCTGACCGACCGTGGCACCTGGCTCAGCTTCAATAACAAGGGATCGTTGGTGGTCGTGGTTGAGGGCGATCCCCGCTTGATCAATCGATACGACGTGATAGAATTAAATCCGCAAAAGCGAGGAGACTCAAAACTCGCCGCCGCGAAGGTCTTTGCGGATTGGCTGGTCTCTTCCGAGGGACAGCGAGCCATCGGTTCGTATCAGATGAATGGGCAAAACTTGTTCAACCCGCCAGCGGGCGCTGCGAAGTAACACGTCAAATTGCGACCAGCAATTGTTTTTGGTGTAACTAAGTGACGCTCAGCATGCGAGCTTCCTTGCGATCTTCGGGACTGCCGAAGCTGGAGCCGTCAGCCAATATGCCATAGTCTCGCACGCGCGGCCTGGTATGATCCCGGCTTCCGCGGCCCCAAGCTCGCTTGAGACGAAGATGCTGAAGCTTCCGCGCACCATCAGGCTCGATCCGTCGGACACTTTTGTGTTTGAACGCGCTGCTGATCCAGGCGAATGGGCCGTCTCGGGGGCTTTCGTGTTCGGGGACTGCAACGATCTAGCCGCTCTCGGCCAGAAACAACGTGTAGCCTTGCGCTCGGGCTTCCTTGGTATCGAAAGTCTCGGCTGGTCGACGCTCGCCATCGTAACTGAGGCGACTGAAGCGGACATGCAAGGTGTTGTCGAGCATCTCGCCGCGCACCTGCTGGCGCAATTCGGCGCGCCAGATCTTCAGGCTGCTCGCGCTATGGCGGAAGAAGAGGTCACCTTTGCGGCTTCGCTCTGCGATCATTCGCCGCAGACGCTGCTCGGCGTGCAGCGCAGCGTCGAGAATGGCGGGATACGCGAGCGGTTCCGTACATTGAAGCCGCGGCAATCAGCGCCGGGAGCCGATCGGCTGCATGCGTATACCCGCCCCTTCACCTTCCTCGAGATCGAAGACGAAGAGGTATCTACTGACCAAGTCGATCTTCTCGGCTTGATAAACACCGACCGCAGGTGAGAAGGGCCATCGATGGTAATTGGTCTGGCACATATCAATGTTTTCGCTACGAAACCCGTTCAAGAGGCTGCGCGGAACATATTTCAGGCAAACCATCTAAATGGCACGGCTGACGCGCATCGGCGCCATATCTTGTCGAAAGATGTTTGATTCTAATTCATCCCGACGAGATTGTGTCCGGGGTCGCCGACGCGCGCACCGCTCGTCGAAAATGCGACAGCGACCGTCTCCTGTTGCGTATGGAGGCCATAGAACGCCCCAACCCCGATCGCTGCGGCGCAAATCACTGCCGCAATAAAAGCTTTCATGACGCCACCTCCAGACGATGATACTTCAACAAGGTAATGCAAGCTGGATGCAACGCAAGAGAGGTTAATTGTCATACCTGCCTGCGTTCATCGAATTGGTGACCTTTTGATTGCGGAAGCTCGCCGATCCTGACCGTTGTCGAAATGGAGCCCCGAAATGAGCCAGACGACCGCTGACCCGCCTTGGCCGGTCGAAATCCGCCTTGCGAAGGATCGTCGTACGCTGAGTGTTGTGTTCGATGATGGTGCCTCCTTCGACCTTTCCGCAGAACTGCTGCGCGTCACGAGCCCCTCTGCCGAAGTCCAGGGTCATTCCGAGTCCGAGCGGAAGACGATCGGCGGCAAACGGAATGTTGGAATCCTTTCAGTCGATCCTGTTGGCAATTATGCGGTACGCCTCGGTTTCGATGACATGCACACGACCGGGATATTTTCCTGGGCATTCTTGCATGAGGTAGGGCGCGATGCTGGGCGGCTATTCCAGTCATATCTGGATGATCTCGCCGCCAAGGGGCTCGATCGTGACAAGCCGGGCGTCCGTTAGCAGTTCGGATGCAGTTCCCCCCCCGCCCTGGCATATTGGCTATCTCGCCTCATATGCCAAAAGGCAATAGCGCAAAGCGGTGGGGCCGGAGTGTCGGTCTCGACGCAGCTCCAGAACAGGAGGCACACAAGCCGGACATCGCATCTCAGTCGAACACACGGGAGCCTGCACAGAATCGTAAGAACTTATCACCCGACGCTGAAGCGGCGTTTCAAAACTTCAGTTAGCGTGCTTTCGCGGACGGAGCACTGCCTACCAAGTTTGAGCAGATCATCGCCGTCGCGGTGGACCATGGCACCCAATGTCCTTACTGCATAAGGAGACACACAAAGGCGACACTACGGCACGGCGCCTCGCACGAAGAGCTGATGAAGGGGGCCTGGGTCGCCTCTGAAATGCGAGTGGGAGCGGCTTACGCTCATTCGCTTCTCGCAATTGAGGAAATGAAAAACCGGGACAGCGAAGAGTGCGTGAGCGGCCGGCTCGCTTGGCGCGTCGATGAACGTACAGTGCCGGATTGAATCATCTTCGCCATGACAATTCGAACCTTTCCTATGAGCGGCGCGGAACACTGGGTCCGTTACCCACGGCGTTCGAAGACGAGGTTTCGGCGAGGCCAGCTTAGACCGTATCCTGGCTTCGCCCGGCATTAATGAGCGCGATCGATCTCTAGTGAGAGGACGTTTCCCTGCGATCGCGAAAGCATTTGTAGACTTAGACCAACGCCCGAAGTGTGTTTTGCGGAATGCCACCCATGGGACTTCGCTCTTCTCTCAGGGACGGGTCCAGCGCGACTCCAATGATCGATATTCAATGATGTGAGCGCAGTAATCGAGAGCTCAGCGGCGAAGTGGTCTTTCTCGTCTCGGTGATCACGCCTATGAAAGTGCTACGTATGAAATCGCAGAATCCCTTGATTATACTTCGATCCAGAATGCAGCCGGCGTGAATATAATGGCGCCGCTCTTACGGTTTCCCATTCGGCATCGTTGTCGAACGATCCCAGGCAACTTCACCGTGGTGTGAATTTATCTCGCGCCCGATCGCCGTGCTTGGCGGCATCCCGGACTTGATCCATGGACCCCCAGCAGAATGCCTTCGCCAATTTTACGCCGAGGTCATGGCGGCGCTTTGTCGCAGCTGCGAAATATGCGGAGGGAGATCGACGACAGCAAGTGCGCCTCCACTCCCTGGAGCATGAAACGATCCGAAATGGCCGACCAGACCAGTGCGGCAAACTGGGCATCTGAGGGTTTCAGCAGGTTGGCGCCGAGAACTTCACAAGCATTTGCGCATCCTTCATAGCTGCTGCTCTCGCTGCTGCGGCTGAGGCAGTACGCGCCGGCGGCGGCAGGCCTTGTGCTGCATCCTCCGCATTCGAGCTCGATTTCCATTCTATCGCTAACAAGAAAACTGTACTCAATTCTCATTAAAATTCAATTGTCTCACGTATCCTTTGATGTGAGCTTCGCGAACGTTGAGTTGCTACGCATCCCCATCACGTTAGCACTTCTGCACAACGCGGTACCGGGACAAGCGCAGCATCTGCGCATTTCGTGAAAGGCTATCGGGATGGCGGTGCATAACTACACCAGCGCAGCAAAAGCGAAAAATGGAATAAGCGGCCGGCACTCTCGGGCGTCTGTTCGTGGAGTTCTCGAACTCACAAATCTGACTGCGGCGCCGCTTCCCGTGTCAAGCCTGTCTCATGTTCCGAAGCGTGCGTTATCGGTTGACGCCGTGATGGATCTCGCGAGCGAGATCTTGTGGCCGGAATCTGGTCGCGAGCAACCCGTCAAGATCGACGACGTCGATGCGAGGCGCGCTTGATGCGTGCGCTCGACAAGACATCACTCGGACGCCGCCGGTTCCTTTATGCGTTTGGCGCGGGAGCGGCGATAGCCACCGCTTCGTCACTTGCTCTGGAGGCGAACGCCGATAGCGAGAGCGACGGTGAAGAGCGCAAGTCCCGTTATAAAGAAACCGACCACGTCAAAGCCTATTACCGGGTAAATCGATATCCGAGCTGAAGGAGGCGTCCGTGTTAGTCAAAAGAACAGAACGTCAATCGCGACACACTCGCCTCGCCGAATTAGCCGGTGGCGCCAGTGGCGGGCTCGATCGCCGCAGCTTCCTGCG
>JBAUUA010000816.1:0-5962 GCA_049582465.1 Bradyrhizobium sp.
GGGCTGGCTATGGCGCAGCGCTGGCCGCCCTCGGCCTGGTCCTGATCTGGCAGAGCAAGCGCTGACGATTCCCAGGGGAAATCAACCATGAAGACAGGTCTGTTCGATCTCGGCGGCAAGGTGGCGATCGTCACCGGCGGCAATGGCGGCATTGGCCTCGGCATGGCGCAAGGACTGGCCGACGCCGGCGCCGATATCGCGGTTGTCGGTCGCAATGAAACGAAGTCGATCGCGGCGGTCGCCGAACTCACGGCCAGGGGCATCAGGGCGATCTCCATCACCGCCGATGTCACCGACAAGGACGCCGTCGCGACCATGATGGAGCGCACCGTGCGCGAACTCGGCCGGATCGACATTCTCGTCAACAACGCCGGCATCAATATCCGCAAGCCGCCGCATGAGCTTGATATCGCGGAATGGGACAGCGTGATCAGGACCAACCTCACCAGCGCGTTCCTGTGCTCACAGACCGCCTACCCGGTCATGAAGGCGGCGGGCGGCGGCAAGATCATCAACATCGGCTCGATGCTGTCGATCTTCGGCGCCAGCTTCGCGCCGGCCTATGCCGCGAGCAAAGGCGGCATCGTGCAGTTCACGCGCTCCTGCGCGGTCGCCTGGGCTGCCGACAACATCCAGGCCAACGCGGTGCTGCCGGGCTGGATTGACACCGATCTGACCCGGCGCGCCCGCGAGCAGATCGACGGCCTGCACGAAAAGGTTCTGGGGCGCACGCCGGCCGCGCGATGGGGCGCATCGAGCGACTTCGCCGGCATCGCGGTGTTTCTCGCCTCCCGCGCCTCCGACTTCGTCACCGGCACCGCGATTCCCGTTCGACGGCGGATTTTCCGTCATGGGCTAGATCCGGCGTGGGGGTTCGAAAAAAGAGCCCCGGACAATGCCGGAGCTCTTCAGTCTCAGTCTTGGGAGAACCAGGCATCTGGGAGGAACAAATCCCGCGAGATCCATACCTCACGGACGATTCGCCTCCCGATAGTTCATCAACTGGAGGGCGAGTGCTATCGGAAAGACCCTTGTTAAGTCCATTTTGCCGGGATCAGTTGCACAACCGCAACAAGAATAGGCAGCGCGCTACAGCCAAATAGCGCGTGGACAGTTGGAGCTCTGTGCGCCTGCGGTCATTGCATCCGGCCCCGCCGATTTCACGGCCAGGATTCGACCGCTGAAGATGCGAGCGCCGCTTGCCTGCCCGCTTCCCGACGCTTGCCTTGCAAAACAAGGAGCCCCGGACGATGCCGGGGCTTCTTCTTCTCATGCTTCGCGACGATCAGTATCGCGCGACGAGCGGACCGTTGAACTTGTAGCTCACGCGAGCGACGACGGACTGGATATCGCGCGGCTTGGCGTCGAATTTGTAGGATCCGGGAGCGGTGCCGGCGAGCTGATAGCCCTTGGTCTCGAAGGTCGCGTAATCATATTCGAGGCCGACAATCCAGTTCTGGGTAATGCCGTATTCCCAGCCCGCGCCGGCCGTCCAGCCGTTATGCCATTGCGTATCCGAGCCTGAGCCGAACACCGGCGCAACCGTATCGGAGACCGCCATGTGGCTGCTCGCGCCGGCATAACCGCCCTTCGCGTAAAACAGGTTGTTATTCACGGCGATGCCGGCCCGGCCCGTGACGGTCGCCATCCAGTTGGTGCGCCAGCTGAATACATCATCCTGCGCACCGAAAACGGTATTGGGCGCGGTGGCGTGGTTGTCCATCCCCGAGATCGTGCCCTCGAGGCCGAACACATAGTTGCTGGCCTGCCAGTTGTAGCCGATCTGGCCACCGCCAAAAACACCGGCGCTGCGCTGGCGGAAGCCCTGGCCCGGAGAGAGGTCGCCGAACGCCGTGGTATTCGCGGTATTCGTCCAATTCTGGCTGGTCCACGAGCCGCCGATATGGCCGCCGACATAGAAGCCGGCCCAGTTGTAGACCGCATAAGGCAGAGCCGGCGCCTTGGTGTAGGCATATGGCGCGAGGTCCGCGGCGGAAGCAGCACCTGCTCCGAGGGCGGCAGTGACCGCCAACGCGGCAACGAATTTTGTCCGGATCATCTTTCATCCCCTCAAGAGATATCTTCCCCACTAGCTGCCTAGCGCGGAGTCCTTGCCAATTCGTCGACGAAGGCGGGCGCGGCGCCGGGGATGCGCAAATGCAGCCCGCCAATCGCGCCTTATAGTTAATTTCGGATCAGCTGCGGCGCGCGACCGCAACGCCAGTTCCGCACGCACGCCGGGCACGGCGAAGCGCCGTGGCGCAGTGCGGGCGCGCACCACGATGATCTATCGCATGCGAAGGGCGGCGCGGCAGGACTCATCGCCGGCCTGGACGAGCGAAGCTGAAAAGCTTGATCGGCGACACGACCGAAGGATCGCCTCGTCGGAGCGTCCGCGGACAAAAAAGGGCCCTGGCGACGCCGGGCCCTTTCAGTAGCAACTGCGGCGATAAGCTCAGTACTTGGCGACGACCGGCCCGCCGAAGCTGTAATTGAGGCCGACACGCGCCATGTTGAATGTGTCGTGCACCGAACTCCTCAGGGTGCTCGTATCGACACCATAGGTATACGTGATCAGGGAGCTATGGGTGCCGAGGTCAGCGTAGAGATATTCGGCCTTCACGCTCCAGGCAGGCGCAAATTTCCACTCGGCGCCGGCGCCCACGGTCCAGCCGGCTGCCGTCGTCGTATTGGTGTTGGCGGTGCCGGGCTCGGTCGTGGACGGAGGTGCGCAGGCCGGACAAATGAACTGATTGCCGACCTTGACCTGTCCGACTGCAAGGCCGCCGGTTCCGTATATGAGAATCGACGGCGCCACGGCAAAGCCGACTCGGCCCCGGAAGGTGCCGAACCAGTCGAGCTCGCGGCTATATGCCGAGGCGACCGGTATGAATGCGACGGTCCTGAAGCCCGTATTGAAGGAACGCTTTGCAGAAACCCAATCGATGTCGCCCTCCAAGCCGACGACCCAGTTCGGATTCACTTGCCAATTGTAGCCCGCAGTGCCGCCGACCATTCCGCCGCTCGCGCGAAAGCCGGTAAGACCAACCGGAACCAGACCGAGGTTGATCGCCGATCCAAGGCCGCCGATACCCGTGTCGGTGCCGACGTTGGTGAGAGTGTTACTGTTTGACGCCAGCCAGCCGCCGTTGATGCCGACGTAGAAACCGGTCCAGGTCGGGGCCAGCGCCGGCTCAGCGATCGGACGCACCTTTACGGCCATATCGGCGGCCATCGCTAGTCCACCCAAGCCAAAAGAAAAAGCTGCGGCAAGCACCATTCTGAGAAATCGGCCCATCGAGAGTCCCTTCGCGGAAACAACTACTCAAAAGTGTAATTCAAGGCGACACATATCGCGATTGCGCGCGTGGGCGAAGAGAAAAGCCTGTCACAAGCCGCACCGGAGCAGTTTTCCGCGTCCTGTTGCGGCGCTACAACAACATGCCTCCGGCATGCAGTGGCGGCTCACGCGAATGCAGCTTAGCGCCGGAAACTCTTGATCTCGGAAACGCTGCCGTCGCGATAGGTCAATTCCACCGATACGAACTGGGTCGAGGGTGCGAGCTTCAGATAGGGCTGCGCGTCGTGCGGAATGACGCTGGGATCCCTCGGATCGCAGGGCGGCATTTTCAAAACCTTGTCCGGCACCGCGGTGTCGATGCCGACGCGCACCTCGCGGATCGCGCAGCGATACGACATCAGATGCGTGTAGTAGACGAGCAGTCCGTTGAATTCGCGAAACGACAGCCAGCTGGTCGCGGTCATGTCGAGGATCTTGCGCTGATCGTGGATCAGCGCCGCTTCAGGATCGAATTTGATCGGGAACGGTCCCTGCAACTCGCCCGATATGTCGACATAGCGGACTTGAATGGTCGCAGCCGCCGCGTCGGCAGCAAGTTCGATCGACGGATTGGGCATCCGTTTGCGGGTGCGCGGATCGAGCGTATCGAGAAAACCGGTCTCGCGGAAATCACCGGCGTCCCCCATCCGCCACGAAATCCCGAGCGTCGGATCGGCGATCGAGAACACCACCGTCCAGCCGCCATTGTGACGGGAGAACGCCGCGATCGGCGCATTGACGCTGTCGTTCGGCGGCGCCACGCGCGGCACCGACACCGGCGGAAGGGCCGCGACCTGCTGCGGCGGCTGGGCCGGTTTTGCGACTTCCTTTGGCGCGTCGGATTGGCCTTTGGCCACGCCGTTCAGGAACACGTCGTCGACCATCTGGTCGAAATAGACCGGGATCTGCTTGTGGCTGACGGTCTCGGCCATCTCGCTGACGATGCGGCGGGTGTGCTGGGCGACCTGAACCAGATTCTCGCCCGGCTGCAGCAGCTCCTTCGCAAATGTTCGCGTGAACACCGAATTGGGATTGTCGTCATTGTTCGAGAGACGATCGAGCGCGGTCTGCCGGGGACCGGCGGAGAACACCGAGAACACGCCTTCCGGCAATTGCGTCATCGGCGCGAGCCCGCCGCCGCCGGCGACCGCGCGCGTCCCTGCCCGCTCGAACGGATTGTTGCGGCAGGCATCGAACACCAGGATGGCGGTGCGCACCTTCTTGTTCTGCAGCCGCTCGATGACGCGATCGGCGAGAACGGAGGCGTCACGCACCAGCTCTTCCTGGCCTTCGGTCGCGGCCGGCACGTCGGTCGGCAGCAGGAAATTCTGGCCCGCGATCTCAAAGCCGTGGCCGGCATAGAAGAAGAACGCGGTATCGCCGGGCTGGACCGCCTTGTCGAACGCCAGCAGCGTTTCGCTGAACGCCTGGCGGTTCTGGTTCTCCGCCACCATCACCGAAAAGCCGAGCTGCTTCAGGGTATCGCCCATGGTGCGGGCGTCATTGACTGCTTTCTGCAGTTTCGGAACGTTCTTGTAGTCGTTGTTGCCGATCACCAGCGCGACGCGCTTTTCGGCATGGGCGGGCGCAGCGAGCGCCAGCAACGACGCAGCCAGACCCAATGTCAACGCGGCCCCGAACGACTGCCAGTTTCTCATCCCTGTTCCCCGCTTTGCACGACGTCGTCGGTGGCCCGTGCGAACCATTGGCTTGGTCGGCAAAGGCGCAGCCCCGGTTCAATGCAGCGCCGCCGCCCGCCTGCTCCATACCCTGATCATCGGACCGGCAAAATTCAGCGCCAGCGCCCATAGCGCGATCCGCACGTGCACGAAAGACAGCACAATCGCCAGCAGCGAGGAGACGATCAGCAGCATCGCCGAGAGCTGGCGGAACCGCAGATGGTCGCCCTGCTGCAGATGCGGGGTGATGGCCACCAGCCGCAGGCCGACGGCGGCGATCAGCAGGGTATGACCGGCGTAGAGCCAGACCGCCGGAGCAAAATGCCCGAAACGGCCGACAACGATGGTCGTGAACGGCACGCAGGTGATCAGGAAATGGTAGAGCAGCCACCAGTTGACATATTCACGGTTGAAATACTCCGCGCGGGTCCGGACCTCGATATTGGCGAGCCAGCGCAGGCCGAGCACGCCGAAACTCAGGACATAGGGCAGGAATTTCGGCCACAGGCCGGCAAGGCCTCGCAGTTCAAAGCCGTCCCGCGGCGAAAAATCCTCCGGCAGGCGTATGTCGAGAATCAAAAGCGTCATGGCGACGGCGAAGATTCCGTCGCTCAAGGCTCGAGGCGGGCTTTTGAAAACATGGCGTTTCCCGTGGGCTTAGGCCGCATTTGTGCAAAAACATTAAGCTTTTTCAACGCTTGGAGCGCCTCTTCCATTGACTTTGGCCAATTCGCCCCTATCTTCCGGTTCGACGCGGCCCGGTATCGAAACGCGATATCTTGATTAAGCCGCCTGTCTGCGTATCCGAAAATCCCGAGCAAATCTGCGTGCCGTTCCGGGGTTGAGCGCGACAGTTATTTCCGGGATTCCAAGCGGCGGTTTCTACCAGAGGCTCAATGTCTTTTTCCCATCTCGGCTTGTCCGACAAGGTGCTCGCCGCCGT
>JBAUUA010000817.1:0-5645 GCA_049582465.1 Bradyrhizobium sp.
GCATTCGCAAGCCCATCTGAACAAGGTGGCTCGTCAGCTAAACGAACGGCCACGTGAGACCTTGCAATTTGAAACGCCAGCAGAGAGATTTAATGCCTGTGTTGCGTCGACCGGTTGAGCCGGCACCTCAACTTCGGACATGTCGCTACACTGCAGTAACCGACGCTTTGTGCCACATCCGGGCTCATGCATCGCAGCAAATTGCTTCTATTCGATTACTTCGTCGGCGCGGGCGAGCAGCTCGGGCGACAACCGCAGGCCGAGTTGCTTTGCTGCTTTTTGGTTCACGACCAGTTCAAATTCGGTTGGAACTTGAACTGGTAGTTCAGCTGGATTAGCGCCACGCAAAATCCGGTCAATGTAGGAAGCAGCACCAACAAATATCTTGTTGATGTTGACGCCGTACGACATCAGGCCACCGGCGTCGACGAAGCCGCGAAGGGGATATATTGCGGGAAGACCGCACTGTCCGATCAGGGAGGTGAGACGAGCCCGTTGAACCCAAGTAAAAGCGTCGGGCAAGAAAACGAGCCCGGTATCGGGCCTCTCCTTCAAGGAGAGAATCAGACGCTCGATACCGGAGCTATCGCCGGTAGGTGCTTCCACGGAAACAATCCCTGTCGTGCCCGCAGTCTCGTCAATCGATTTGCGAAATGACGCCGCATTGTTTCCCGGTTCAGGGTTGTAGACGAGGGCGATGCGCTGGAGGCTCGGTGCGACCTCTTTCAGAATGGAAACCCACTTGCCCCCCAGCGACGGCACAAACGGCGTAAAGCCGGTCACGTTGCGGCCCGGTCTGGAAAAACTCTCGACGTAGTGCCTCTCGACCGGGTCGCTCACCATCGCAAAAACAGTCGGAATCGTTGAGCCTTCCAGTTGAAGCGCCGCCATCGACGTATTGGTTACCGCATACAGGACATCCGGCCTTAAGGAAATCAGCTCGCGGGCATAACGGTGAGCCATATCTGTATCTCCGTTGTATATCCGGTATTCGATCTTGAGTTCTTGGCCGAGGGTCCAGCCCCGCTGTTTGAGGGTTTCTTCCAGAAGCAACGGACCCGCCAAAGCGAGTACACCGATTCGCCGGAGTTGGCCTTGCGCTCTGGTGGGAGTGGCCTTCATGCCAAAACCGGCAATGACGCCAACAGCTCCCATGAAATCGCGTCGCTTCATGGCGCACGCCCTCCAGATTCAGCTTCGATCATAATATCGCCACCAGAGAAAGAGAACAGCACCGTTTTGTCCGCTCTGGCTCAATCGCGCCGCTTTGCCCGTGCGCCCCTCGCTTCCGGTCTTCCCCGATTAGCGGACGTTCCCAGGGTCAGTAGGCATGTCTCAAAGATGCCATGAGCCGACATTTGCGATGAAATGGGTTCGCCCCGCTTCTAGTCGTGGGTTGCGCGACCTCAGACATACCGCATGGGACAAATGTCTAATCCCGCCATCCCCTCGGCCGGATTACGTTGAGCGCCAAGGTGCAGGAGGTAGCAATGACTCGTCCCCTAAAACGCCGAACTTTGATCTTCGGGTCGTTGGCTGCAATCAGCTTCGCGCGGGCGGCTTCCGCAAAGGTGTGGCGCATTGCTTTGGTCACCTCCAGTCCTGGCGCTAGTATCCTCAACATCATTCGTACCTCGCTCAAGAGCGCAGGATACGAAGACGGCAATAATCTCGTTATCGACTTTCGCGAAGCAAACGGCCACTACGGGACGTTGCCGGTGTTGGTTGGTGAACTAATCGCCTTAAATCCCGACCTGATCATCGCAGAGGCAACACCGGCCGTTGCAGCCGCTCAAAAGGCGACCACCAAGATTCCAATCATCATGGCACCGGCTAGTGATCCTATCGGAGCCGGATTCGTAAAGAGCTTCACTCACCCCGGCGGAAATATAACTGGGGTTGCCAACATGTTTGGCGACACAACTACCAAGACGCTGGACATCATTCGGTCAGTGTTTCCGAATGCGAATAAGATCGGCGTACTGATCTCCAATAACCCGAGTCATCCGCCTCTACTAGAGTTGGCAATGCGCGCGGCCTCAACAATGGGCATTTTGGCAAGCGGTTTTGTCGCCAAGAACCCGGAAGACCTAGAGAGCACGTTCGCACAGATGAAGGCGGCTAATTGTGAAGCTATTTACGTTCTTGCTGATCCGCCGCGACCCGCGTTGCCTGCAATTGCGCTGAAGAACCATTTGCCGACGATTTTTCAGGTTAGCAGTTACGTTACGATGTACGACGGGCTCATGAGTTATGGCCCCAATATACGGTCTTTCTTTACAATGGCGGCTGACTACGCGGCTCGCATAATGAAGGGCGCCGATCCGAAAGAGTTGCCGGTCGAACAGCCGACTGTCTTTGAGTTCATCATTAACCTTCGAACAGCACGGGCTATGGGTATAAAAATCCCTGAACAGGTTTTGCTGATGGCCGATCAGGTCATTGAATAGCAAACGGCGAGCTGTCGGTACTCACAAGCGCGATGATCTTCTCGATCACCTCATTTGGTGCGGTCCGGGCGATTTGCACGATTCTTCTGGCGATTTGATGATTAGCGCCGTTTTAAGAGCTAATCCCTAGAGCTGGCGCCCGCTACCTTGGTGCGATTGCTTTACAACCGCCTTGATGGCAAGGGCTGTCGTGGCTCGCGACCGGGCACACGTGACGACGGAAGTCGGCTATGGGTCAATAGCGGCAGTTTGACCGTCCGCTTCGTGCCAAACCCAACATGAGGAATGTGGACAGCCGGCCAAGCGTAAGCGCCCCGCCCGGGTGAAATTGCGAACTGCCAACTGCGTCGCCTCGCGCGCAAGCAAAATCTCACGACCCGGCTGCGACAAAACAACCCGCCGGGCAAATCACCCAAAAACCTGTCCAGCCCTTCCGCAAAAATTATTCCGCTTTCGTCATCGAGCAAATCAGTTCTTTAGCTTGCCCGTCTCACCCGATGAGAGGGGCGGATCGCGATCGTCACGAACGCGCGGTGGGATGCAGTGGACGCGAAAGCTTGCGCAAGACGAACGCGAGCCGACGCGGACGGCGAAGCCGTGTGGTCCCGACGCCCCGACGCTGGCGTCAAGCCCGCGAGAAATATCTCGCGGGCGACGGTGGCAAGAAAGCCCGGTCACCGAGGAGAGCACGAAATAAGCCGTAACCCACTGCGCAGGGAAAGCCGGATTGCCTCCGCTGGACCTGTATGCTCGTGTGCGTTTTTTTGTGCATTCGTGCACACGAGACCGCGGGTGCAGCGCGCATCCGGCTTTCCCTGCGCCTCTTGTTTTCAGAGGGTGGCCATCGACGCAAAGCTCGGGCGCAATCCGCGCCGCGAGATCGGGAATTCGCGTCTGCGATGAGAGCGGTTATTGCGAGGAGCGATCTGTGCGGGTAGATTTCCGGTACACGAACCAGTCGGGTCAACGGGTGTTGGCAACGCCATCGTATCCAATCAAGCCAACGCTGCCGAACCGTGGAACGGAGTTTTGCATTTGACGCTCGAAGCGCCCTTCCCCCTCAATCGTCTGCGCAAGCAATGGCGGGAGGGACGTCCCACGTTTGGCGCAATCGCGACCATCCCCAGCATCCAGACCGTGCAGATCATGGCCCGTTCCGGGTTCGACTGGATCATCGTCGACCTCGAGCACGGTCCGATCGATCTCACCTCCGCGCACGCGATGATCACGGCGACCTCGGGCACGCCATGCGTGCCGCTGGCGCGGATCGCCGCCAACGAGCCCTGGCTGGCGAAGGCGCCGATGGATATCGGCGCGCTCGGCATCAATTTTCCGATGATCTGCAGCCGCGAGGATGCCGAGAAGGCGGTGCGCAGCGTGCGCTATCCGCCGCGCGGCGAGCGGCTGTGGGGCCCGTTCCATGCGCCGTTCCGCTGGGGCGTCTCGATGCCCGCCTACATGGCGACCGCCGACGATGACATGATCTGCATGATCACCATCGAGCATGTCGAGGCGGTCAACCGCATCGACGAGATCATGGCGACGCCGGGCATCGACGTCGCGGTGATCGGCCCCGGCGACCTCGCCACCTCCATCAACAAGCGCGGCCTGATCGACGACCCCGAAGTGCAGGCGCTGATGGCGCGTGCCGAGGCCGGCATCCTCAGGAGCGGTGTGCCGATCGGCGGCGTGGCGCGCACCGCCGAACAAGCCAACCAGATGATCGACCGCGGCTATCTGGCGCTGGCGCTCGGTTTCGACTGGTCGCTGTTTGCCCGCGGCATCGCGGTGAGCTTCGAGGGCATCAACCGCTGAAACGGGCGGTGCCGCCACCGGAATCGCCAAAAAGCCCGGGGATTGCTAGCGCTTCCGTCCGACACCGTGCGCGACGCCAAGATTCACGGCGACAAGGCCTTGAAAATGCTTGTATTTGCGCGACAGGCAAAACCGGGCCGAAGGCCTCACCCGCGCCATAAACAAGAACCATCTGGCCTCAAGCCGGCTGGTTCGTGCTAGATGAAGAGCTGGCGGGCCAGGCCGACTCGCCGGCCCCAGCGTTGCGGGAACTTGAGTGGATCGATGCGCGGAACGGTTCGAAAAATCTCAATGCCGCGCCGTCTCGTCGCCGACCTCATGCATGCATCGATCCGCGTGCCCTTTGTCTCGCTCACTCGGCCGCTGAACGTCCGTCCCCTGCTGGAGGCCCGCGCGCTGGCCGCGCAGCCGCCCGGCTGGGCGGCGATTTTCGTCAAGGCGTTCTCGCTGGTGGCGAAAGAGCAGCCGGTGCTGCGCACGCTCTATGCCAAATGGCCGTGGCCGAGCTTCTACGAACTGCCGAAGAACATCGCCATGGTGGCGATCGCGCGGGTGGAGGACGGCCAGGATTGCGTGCTGCCGCAGAAGGTTCCGGCCGCGGATACATTGCCCCTGGCCGAGATCGACGCGCAGGTCCGCCACGCCAAGGTGGCCCCGCTCGAGGACGTGCCCTCGTTTCGCAAGATCCTGCGGGTGACACGGCTGCCGCTGCCGCTGCGCCGGCTGTTCTGGTCGGTCGGCCTCAATTTCGGCCGGCAGCGCGCCAACTGGTTCGGCAATTTCGGGGTCACCTCGGTCGCCGCCTACGGCGCCGGCGAGCTCCATGCGCTGAGCCCGGGGCCCTATATCATCAGCTATGGCGTGGTGGGGCCCGACCAGACCATCGACGTCGTGATCCGCTGGGACCACCGCATTACCGATGCGGCCCTGATCGCCAAAACCCTGAACCGGCTGGAACAGGTGCTGAACACCGAAATATCAGCCGAAATACGGGCCGGCCGCCAGCAAACCGAGCCAAAAGCCGTCCGGGCGGTCGCGACCTGACGGCTTTTTGGCCAATATTCCGGGACTGATCCGCCGGACCAGGCCCGAAATGACACCTTATGACCAGGCTTAAGACCCCGCCCCTCTTCATTGACAGGACAGCGGTTTCTGCCTAGAACCCGCCTGCTCGCGGGCCGGTTTCGGCCCGCGACGCGTTTCGCGACCCGTGGTCGACCCTTTCAAGCTTAAGGGGTTAGCCTGTCGGCTCCGGGAAATTCCCGGCGCACAGGAGGGCGCGTCTCCTCAACTTTGAAAACAAAAACGCCACCGCATCCGCGATGGCTATGCATGCAAAGAGGACGCGATGACAAAGCGCAGTGAGGCGAAATACAAGAT
>JBAUUA010000818.1:0-3211 GCA_049582465.1 Bradyrhizobium sp.
TAATTGCCTTCGGCGGCGTGAAACAGCGCCTCCGCCGGATTGCTTTCGACGTCGACGCTGTGCTCGGTGGAAAGCACCGGCGCCAGCCGTTCATAGGACGACGGCCGGTCGTCGACCAGGAGAACGCGACCGCCCTTCCCGGTATCGGCCACCGCACTTCGCTCCGGCGCCTGAACGCCGATCTCGAGCGAGGTGATGGCGCGCATGCGCAACTCGTCGGTCATCATCTTGAGCCGGGTGAGCGAACGCACCCGCGCGATCAGCACGATGTCGGAGACCGGCTTGGTGAGAAAATCGTCGGCGCCGGCCTCCAGCCCGCGCACGCGGTCGGCCGGGCTGTCCAGCGCCGTGACCATGACGACGGGAACATAGTGCGTGGCCGGATTGGATTTCAGCCGGCGGCAGACCTCGAAGCCGTCCATGTCGGGCATCATCACGTCGAGCAGGATGATGTCGCATTCGGCGCGCGTGCAGACCGCCAGCGCCTCGGCGCCGCTGGAGGCGGTCAGCACATCGAAATATTCGGCCGACAGCCGCGCTTCCAAGAGCTTGACGTTGGCGGGGACGTCATCGACGACCAGAACACGCGCGGACATCTAAATTCCCCTACCCGATAAACCGTCGAACTGTTTCAATGAATTTGCCGACCGAGATCGGCTTTGACAAATAAGCTTCGCAGCCGCCCTCGCGGATGCGTTCTTCGTCGCCCTTCATGGCAAAGGCAGTCACCGCGACGACGGGAATCGAACGCAGTTCCGGATCGTCCTTGATCCAGCGCGTGACTTCGAGGCCTGAAACCTGCGGAAGCTGGATATCCATCAGGATGAGATCGGGATGAAGCTTGCGCACGAGATCGAGTGCCTCGAAACCATTTGACGTGCCCGAGGTCTGATAGCCGTGCGCTTCCAACAGATCGCGAAAGAGCTTCATATTGAGCTCGTTGTCCTCCACGATCAGGACGGTTTTTGCCATCCCGTCCCTCCAATCCCCAAGATGCCGGCCCGGTATGCGCTGCACCGGGTACCGCCGCCGGACGTGCCAAAAAGTGAATTCAAACTAGCGCCAGATTCGCTCTAACCCGTTAAGCCCGCCTGCCATCTTTATGCGAAGTGGTTTCCGCTTGCTTGAACACATTCCGCAGACTCGGGCATGATGGTTTCAAAATAGAGACCATAAGTTAGCGAAAGGCAAATATACCGGTTGAAAAAGCCAGTTAAAAATCCCCGCGAAGTGGCTGAAATCGTTGCGGTTCAGGCGCTTTCCTTCATTGCCGGCGAGCCCGAGCGGCTGGGCCTGTTCCTGGCCGAGAGCGGAATCGGCCCGGAGACGCTGCGCAATGCCGCCGCGGACCCGCGATTTCTGGCCTCCGTGCTCGATTTCGTGATGCGCGACGATGCCACCGTCAAGGCGTTCGCGAAGGTCTCCCAGCTTCACCCCACCAACATCGCCGCAGCCCACCAGGCGCTCAACGATCCCGACTGGGAGCGCGATGTGCCGTGACTTCGACCGCGCCGGCAATGCAAGGGCCGACCTGCTTTTGCCGGGACTGTCTGCATGATCTGGACATCGCGGTCCGCCGATGCGGCGAATGCGGCTCCCCTCGCCTGGTGCGGCACCACGCCCTGCCGGCGCTGACACTGGCCCATATCGACTGCGACGCGTTCTACGCCACCGTCGAGAAGCGCGACAATCCCGACATCGCCGACAAGCCTGTGATCATCGGCGGTGGCAAGCGCGGCGTGGTCTCGGCCGCCTGCTACATCTCCCGCACCTTCGGCGTGCGCTCGGCAATGCCGATGTTCAAGGCCCTGGCGCTGTGTCCGTCCGCCATCGTCATCCGGCCGGACATGGCGAAATATGTGCGGGTCGGCCGCGAGGTGCGCCTTGCCATGCAGGCGCTGACCCCGCTGGTGGAGCCGCTGTCGATCGACGAGGCGTTTCTCGATCTCGCCGGCACCCAGCGCGTGCACGGCATGATCCCCGCGAAAGTGCTGGCGCGGTTCGCCCGCGAGGTCGAGCGCGACATCGGCATTACCGTTTCGGTCGGGCTGTCCTGCAACAAGTTCCTCGCCAAGATCGCGTCCGACCTCGACAAGCCCAGAGGTTTTGCCGCCCTCGACCAGGACGAGGCCCGCGCGCTGCTGGCCGAAAAGCCGGTCGGGTTCATTTTCGGCGTCGGACCGGCGACCCAGGAACGGCTGGTCCAGCGCGGCTTTCGCATCATCGCCGACCTGCAGCGCGCCGACGAAACCGAGTTGATGAAGCAGTTCGGCGGCGAAGGGCGCAGGCTGTGGCGGCTGGCGCGCGGCATCGACGATCGCCGCGTGGAGGCAGAGAGAGGCGCCAAGACCATTTCCAACGAGACCACGTTCGAAAACGACATCCGCGATTTCGCCACGCTGGAAAAGACGCTGTGGCGGCTGTGCGAAAAGGTATCCTCGCGCCTCAAGAGCAGCGAGCTTGCGGGATCGACCATTACGCTGAAGCTGAAGACCGCCGATTTCAGGCAGCGCACCCGCTCGCAATCGATACACGCGCCGACGCAGCTGGCGGCGAAGATCTTTGCGATCACCCGGGAAATGCTGGCGAAGGAGATCGACGGCACCGCGTTCCGCCTGATGGGTGCCGGCGTCAGCGCACTGCGGCCGGGGTCGCAAGGAGACGACACCGACATGCTCGACCGCCGTTCCGCCCATGCCGAACGCGCCATCGACGATCTGCGCAAGAAGTTCGGCAGCACCGCCGTGATCAGGGGCATCGCCTATGACGGGCCGGAAAAAGCGGAATAGCATCACTCCAAAGTGACGGCTTCATCCCCGACGCGCGATCGGCCGGTTAATTTTCGCCTCAATTGAAGGCCACTCTGTGCGTATGAGGTTGATTGTCATTTGTTCGCTCCTCCTTGCCGCGCCGGTTACGCGTGCCTTGGCCGCCAGTCACTCGACCGCGGCGAAGATGCTGGAGGACGCCGCCTTCAATCATGACCTTGCCCGGATACGAACGACGTTCCAGCACGACGTTCAAAGCCGGTATGTCTCAGGGACCAGGGAAAATAACCTCGGTTCGCAGGCTTCGAAGCGCTGAAGCCGCCGAACCGCGGGCCAGCGCGCCGCTATTTCGGCGCTTCCGCCTGCTGACACGGCTTGGAGTCCTTGACGTCGAACTTGCCGAGCACGCCGGAAATGACGAAATCATTGTAGTCGAGCACCAG
>JBAUUA010000819.1:0-4963 GCA_049582465.1 Bradyrhizobium sp.
GAGCGGGCGGTCTCGAAACTGACGCCGTACTATCCGATGTCGCCGCGCTGGACCGCGAAGGCGCCGCTGCCCGGCGGCGATTTTGCGTGGGCCCGCTTCGACACGGAAGTCGAGCGCGCGCGCGAGCGCTGGCGCTTCCTTGGCGAGGCCGAGGCGCAGCGCCTGGTCGGCGCCTACGGATCCCGCCTTGCCGACGTGCTCGGCGACGCCCGGGACCGCGCCGATCTCGGCCCGGCGTTCGGGCCCGAACTGACGGGAGCGGAAGTCCGCTATCTCATGACGAAGGAATGGGCGCGGTTTCCGGACGACATTCTCTGGCGCCGCTCCAAGCTCGGCCTGACCATGATTCCGGCCGATCGCGAGGCGCTGGCAGCGTATATGACGAAGGCGACGTCAGGTGGCGCCGACAATCCTGGGGCTACGCATGGCGCCGCGGTTGAGCCGGGGCCGATCCACCGCTAGCGTGCTGCCACGATTGGGCTGGCGAGGACGATGGCCGAGGAACACCCGCAAGGCGAACCGCAGGCAGAGGCGGTGATCGACATGCCGCTGCTGCGCATCGACGCGGTGGTGAAGAAATTCGGCAATTTCCCCGCGGTAGACCGGCTGTCGCTCGACATCTGGCCCGGGGAGTTCTTTGCCCTGCTCGGCCCGAGCGGCTGCGGCAAGACCACGCTGCTGCGGATGCTCGCCGGATTCGAGACGCCGGACGAGGGCCGCATCCTGCTCGACGGCAGGGATATCGCTCAGGTGCTGCCGCACCAGCGCCCGGTCAACATGATGTTCCAGAACTACGCGCTGTTTCCGCATCTTTCCGTGCGCGACAATATCGCCTTCGGCCTGAAGCGCGCGGGCATGGCGCGCGCGGAGATCGACGCCCGCGTGGCGGAGATGGTGGCGCTGGTCAGGCTCGAGGGGCTGGAGAAGCGGAAGCCCGATCAGCTTTCCGGCGGCCAGAAGCAGCGCGTGGCGCTGGCGCGCTCGCTGGCGCGGAGGCCGCGGCTGTTGCTGCTGGACGAGCCGCTCGCTGCGCTCGACAAGAAGCTGCGCGAGAGCACCCAGCTCGAACTGGTCGAGCTGCAGCGCCGGCTCGGCATGACCTTCGTGATCGTCACCCATGATCAGGAGGAGGCGATGACGGTGGCCGACCGCATCGGGGTGATGGATGCCGGGCGGCTCGAACAGGTCGCCAAGCCCCGGATGCTCTATGAGGAGCCGGCCTCGCGCTGGGTCGCCGAGTTCGTCGGCGACGTCAACATCTTCGAGGGCCAGCTCGAAAAGCAGGAAGCCGGCCGGTTGCTGATTGCGACAAAGGACGCCGGCACTTTGGCGGTGACGCAACCGCGCCAGCCCGTGACAAAACCCTCGGTATGCGTCGCGATCCGCCCCGAGAAGATAAAACTGTCGCGCCGCGGCCCGTCGTCGGAGGGGGAGCACGCGCGTGCGATCAACCGGCTGGAGGGGGTCGTGACCGACGTCAGCTATCTCGGCGGCGTCACCAGCTACAAGGTGAAGCTCGATTCCGGCGCGACCGTGCGCTCGTCGATGGCCAACACGGCGCGGATCGAAATCGACGCCTATCAGCCGTGTCACCGCGTGGTGGCGTGGTTCACGCCCGACGACTGCGTGGTGCTGCAACAATGAGCGCGCGGCGGATCTTCACCCGCCCGGCGCGGCTGGCCGCGATCGCGCCCTATCTGTGGATGGTGCTGTTCTTCCTGGTGCCGTTCGGTTTCGTGCTGAAGATCAGCCTGTCGCAGACCGCGATCGCGCAGCCGCCATATCTGCCGGTGTTCGAATTCACCCAGGGTGCGGACGCGCTCAGGTCAGCATTTGCGGCGCTATCGCTGGATAATTTCAGGCTGCTGGTCTCCGACGACCTCTATGTGCTGTCCTATTTGCGCAGCCTGGTCGTCGCGGCGGTCTCGACCTCGATCCTGCTTTTGATCGGCTATCCCATCGCCTACGGCATGGCGCGGCTGCCGCCACGCTGGCAACCGGTCGCGATGATGCTGGTCATCGTGCCTTTCTGGACCTCGTTCCTCATCCGCATCTATGCCTGGATCAACATCCTGCAGCACGACGGCCTGCTCAACAAGATTCTGCTGGTGCTGCATCTGGTGTCGGCGCCGCTGGTGTGGCTCTCCACCGACAGCGCGATGTATCTCGGCATCGTCTACTCCTATCTGCCGTTCATGATCCTGCCGCTCTATGCGACGCTGGCCAAAATGGATCCGGCGCTGCTGGAGGCGGCGGCCGATCTCGGCTCTTCGCCGCGGCGCGCGTTCTGGCTGGTGACGTTTCCACTGTCGCTGCCGGGCGTCGCGGCCGGTGTTTTGCTTTGCTTCATTCCGATCGTCGGTGAATTCGTGATTCCCGATCTGCTCGCCGGTTCGAACTCGCTGATGATCGGCCAGACGCTGTGGCTGGAGTTCTTCACCAACAAGGACTGGCCGGTGGCGTCCGCCGCCGCGGTCATGCTGCTCCTGCTGCTGGTGGTGCCGCTGATCTTCTACGATCGCCTGCAGCGCCGCCAACTCGAGGAGTCGCGATGACCGCGCGCGGACTGAACCGGCTGTCGCGATTCAACGCCATCTCGCTCGCGCTGGGGTTTGCCTTCCTGTATTTGCCGATCGTGATCCTCGTGATCTATTCGTTCAACGCCTCGCGGCTGGTCACGGTATGGGGCGGCTGGTCGCTGCGCTGGTACTTTGAATTCTTCCACGACCGCGCCATGCTGGAGGCGGCGCTGATGAGTTTTCGGGTGGCGGCAACGTCCGCCACGATCGCGACGCTGCTCGGCACGCTGGCTGGCGTAGCGCTGTCGCGCGGCGCGCGGTTTCGGGGCCGCACCCTGTTCTCCGGCATGCTCTACGCGCCGCTGGTGATGCCCGAAGTCATCACCGGGCTGTCGCTGTTGCTGTTGTTCGTCGCCGTCAACGCCGAGCGCGGCTTCTGGACCGTGACCATTGCCCACACTTCGCTGACGATGTGCTTCGTCGCCGTGGTGGTGCAGTCACGGCTCGGCTCGCTCGATCGCAGCCTCGAGGAGGCCGCGATGGATCTCGGGTGCAATCCGGCCCGCGCCTTCGCCGCGGTGACCCTGCCCTTGATCCTGCCCGCGATCGCCGCCGGCTGGATGCTGGCGTTCACGCTGTCGCTGGACGATCTCGTGATCGCGAGTTTCACCACCGGCCCCGGCTCGGCGACGCTGCCGATCCGGATCTATTCGGAGGTGCGGCTCGGCGTAAAACCCGAGATCAACGCCATCTGCACGCTGGTGATCGCGCTGATCGCGGGGGTCATCGTGATCGCGTCGCTGGCCTCGAAGCTGTCGAGCGGGCGAGGCGAGAGCGCCGCGCCGTTATAAGGCCGTCTGACCGGAAATCCTCTTGGTGCCGGCTTCAGTGCGTCTCGAAGCCGGTCACCACGTGGCGCGAAACTGCGCCACCATGCGCCTGGCTTCATCGGCCCAGCCAGCGTCGAACACACGCCGCGGATGCGGATTGGTCAGCACCGGCAAGATTGATGCGGCCGCCGAGCCAGGCGAACGGAAAGGCGACGATGACCCAGACGAGCAGGCCGATCGTCACCCCCGCACCGAGATGGCGCACTTCCCAATCGTTCATCTCGGCGGGATACAGCTGATAGGCGCAAAATGCGCCGGCGGCGACGCCGATGGCGACACCGGTCAGCGCTACGATGGTGGCAACAGTTTTTCGAGCAGACGCCATGGCGATGGTTCCGGCTGCGGCCACGCCAGCCGCCCCTCTCATCGCATGGGGTAGCGGGCAGCGCCAGGCAGGTTCAATCAGACGGTTTCCGTCCGGCTTCGCCGTCGGCGAAGCGACGAAGGATGAGTCAACCCGGCAGGAACAGTTCGGCCGCCAAGGCCGCTACGTGTTCATGCACCAACCTGCGATCGACAGCCGGCGCATCGACACAACAATCCGGATCGGCGCGGCGCCCGGTTTCGGTGGTCTCGGGGAGGAACACGTAATGCCCGGCCTCGGCGGCGAGCGGATGAAGCGTGTCGGCCTGCAATCGTTCGTGAAGCCAGATCGCGGCGGGCCGGACGAAATCCGCCCCTCCGACCACCATTCGCGTTGGCGTTTCGATCGAGGCGAGGCTTTGCTCGCTGAACCCCAGCACGGACCGGCCGGGTGCCATCAACAGCGCCGCCTTCACTCGCGCGTCGCGATAGTCGTTCGACATCCGCGCCCAGGACTCATGGAAGATGGCGCTGCTCTGGATCAGGCCCGGCAGATGGTCCGCAAGGTCGGGGAATTCCCTCGGGCCGCGGCCAAAATCCTTGTTGGAGGGAGAAGACTGGAATCGGGAGGTTTCGGTGGCGGCTCCGAGCAGGGCCGCCGCCGTGCAGCCGCCGAGCGAGTAGCCCGCGACAAATACCTGATCCAGCTCGACGCGGCCCGCGAACGCGCCGCTCGCCTCGACGCGATCGAGCAGCAAGGTCAGATCGCACGCCCGTTCCCACCAGCACAGGAAAGCTTCCGCGCGATAGGGTTCGGACGACGTATTGCCATGATGGTCGACGCCGATGGCAATGAAGCCCCGACGGGCGAGGTCGCGCGCCAGCCATTCAAGCTGCATGACGGTCCCGCCGGTGCCGTGCGACAATAGTACGGTGGGATAGCGGCGGCGGGCGGGGTTGATCGGCGCGTCCCGCGCGGCCGGGCCCATCGCGAACCACGATTCGGCTGTCGGGGAGGTGAACAGCTCTCGTTCAGAAGCATCGTCCGACGCAGGATACCACGCGGACCAGCTCAATGGGCGCGGTGCGTCCCCGTCCCAGTTTGTCCGCGCTGAATCTTCAAACCGTCCCTGTCGAAATCCGACCGGCATCCGAATTTCCAAAATCCCGCGACCGGTGATCGTATCCGCGCCGATACCGGTCGACCCACCCATCCAGGCAACGAGCTTCGCGCGGACGCCACTACGAGGT
>JBAUUA010000820.1:0-9879 GCA_049582465.1 Bradyrhizobium sp.
GGTTTGGTGCTGGTGGCGATCGGCTGGCTGTACCAACGCATCCTGTTCCGCAAGGAGACGCCGCCGCAAGCAACACCTGCGACCCAGTCGGGAGCCTAGGCGCATTTCCGGTCTTGCCGCCTCGTGCTCGCACGACCCGTGTCGAAGGAAAATACTGCTCTCAAACCGCGTTCTCGGCCCTGCATCGGCGCAGACATTTTCTGAACACAGTTTGAAATTCAAAAAACAGTGTTGCCGCGGCGACATTTTTACTGAAGCATTGCGCCCGGCATAAACAGGGAGACACGATCATGAGAGCGCTCGCCCGCACGACGTGCGTTGCCATCATCAGCGCATGTCTCGGTATCTGCGCATGTCCTGGCGTCGACATTGCGTCAGCCCAGCCGGCCACGATGGGATGCTCGTCGGAGCAGTTGCCCAATGGTGCCCAGACCTTGCATTGCCGCGGTGGCGTGACCATCGTCGCCGAAAACGGCGCGGCGTTCACGCTGCAGAGCCACAGCAGGAACGGCGATGTGGATTCCGTCGATCTGCAAGGCGGGGCATTGCTGGTCGATGCTCCGAAGCAGCGCGGCAAGAGCCGTTTTGAGGTGACCACTCCTCAGGCCATCGCCGCCGTGCGCGGCACGAAATGGGCGGTGGACACCAAGGAAACGAGGACGTCGGTTCTGGTCCTGAGAGGCCAGGTCGGGGTGCGAAGGCCGGCCGGCGCCGGCCAGGTCGTTCTTGGACCCGGCCAGGGCGTCGACGTCGATCCGGGGACCGATCCCCTGATCGTCAAGCGATGGCCGCAGCCGCGCGTTGATGCATTGCTCGCGCGGCTTGGACAATAATCTTGGTAATCTCAAGTAATAGCCTCAGGCAATGATTTTGGACGATGATCGTCAGTGAGCGGCAGGACCTTCCAGATACTCGCTGCGCTCGTGCTGTCGGCGCTTTGGGCGTTGGCGCTGGGATTGGGTCACTGGCGCGGCGACGTTCAATTTCTTGACCGCGCCGAGGGCGCGCTGACGGATCTGCGCCTGCTCGCACGCGGAGAAAGAGCCGCGCCGGATTCGGTCGTCATCGTGGCTATCGACGACGATACCGCGGCGAAGAAAGGCGGCTACCCGCTGCGACGGGCCGATCTCGCCGCCCTGGTCGAGGCGATCGCCCGCCTCGAGCCGCGTGTCATCGCGGTCGATTTGCTGCTGATCGATCGCGGCAGCGACCAAGGCGACGCGGCTTTGGCACAGGCCTTCGACAAGCGTCCGACCGTGATCGCCTCGGCAGCGGTCTTTCCGGAAGCGACGCAGTTAATGGAGACAGACGAGAACGGACTTCTCGCGCGCCTGCCGCGCGCGCAGAAATTCCTGCTGCCGCTCGAGACATTCTCCGATCACGCCGCCGTCGGAGCGGTCAACCTGACCACGGACAAATCCGGGACGCCGAGAGGCGCTCCCATGCTGTTTCGATCCGGCGACAACATTGGCTTGTCGTTCCCGCTGCGCGCCGCTGCATTGGCGGCCGGTTCCGAGCCGACCTTCGAGGCGGACCGGCTCGTACTGGCGGGACGGCAAACCGCCACGGACATCGACCATATCCTGCCGCTGGCGTTCTATGGCCGCCACGGCACGATCCGGACCATCAGCGCGGCTTCCGTATTGAGCGGCAACATTGCTCCGGAGGCCGTTCGAAACCGGATCGTCGTGATCGGTGGCACCGTGACCGGGGGCGGCGACGTGTTTCCGACACCGTTCGATCCGGTGATGCCGGGCGTGGAGATCGTCGCCACGGCGATTGCGCATTTGACGACCGGGGACGGGATCGTGCGCGACCGCTCGACCCGCGCCATCGACGCCGTTCTTGCCGTCCTGCTGACGCTGCTGCTGGTCGGCTTGCTGGCGTGGCGCCGCAGCGCGGTCGGCCTTCTCTCGATCGTGGCCGTGCTCGCGATCTGGGCGATCGCAAATTTCGCGGCTTTTATGCACGGCGTCTGGCTCAGTGCAGCCCTGCCGATCGCCGCCGCGGCTCCGCCGGCCATCCTGTTCGGCGCGGTACAGCTTTGGCTGAACCGCCGGCAGGCACAGTATTTCGCCATGAAGAGCGACCTGCTGCAGCAATTCCAGGCGCCGGCGTTGCGCAAATGGCTGACCATGAATCCGGAGTTTCTCCTGAAGCCGGTCCATCAGGATGCCGCGATCGTCTTCGTCGACCTGTCCGGCTTCACCTCGCTCAGCGAAACGCTTGGCATGGACGCCGTGCTGGAGATGCTGAAGGACTTCCACACTTTGGTCGACCGGGAAGTGGTGGCGCGCGGCGGGGTCATCACCAGCTTTCTGGGCGACGGCGCCATGATCCTGTTCGGGCTGCCGGAAACTACCTTGGACGATGCAGGCAATGCCGCACGTTGCTGCGTCGACCTGTGCAACAGTATCGAACGATGGATCAAAACGCTCCCGCCATCGATCGCGTCGCAAACCGGCTTCAAGGTGGGCGCCCATTTCGGCCCGATCATCGCATCCCGGCTCGGCGGCGGCAGCTATCAGCACATTACCGCGACGGGCGACAGCGTGAACGTGGCCAGCCGCCTGATGGAAGTTGCGGCCACGAACGGCGCGGCGCTGGCGCTGAGCAATGATCTGCTTCGCGAGGCCGGTCCGAATTGCGCATTGCTCGAGGTTGGCGTCCTCACCGGCCCCAGCGAAACGCGGATCCGCGGACGCGCGGGCGCGCTTTCGGTCTGGCTTTGGCGGAACGCTTCAAGCAGCGCCGATGAATCCCGTCCGACGCTGCAGTGATCCCTTGGCAAGGCGCGGCGGGAAAATCAGACGAAGCGATCTATCGTCCCCCTCGGCCCCGATCTTCAACCGCCGGCTTGTCAGGCCGCCCGCACCGAATTGAGGAATTTTCCGACTTCGAGCTTGAGGCGGTTGCTGTCGCGGGACAGCGATTGCGCCGCCGAGAGAACCTGCGACGAGGCCGAGCCGGTCTCGCCGGCGCCGCGTTGGACATCGGTTATGTTGGAGGAGACCTGCTGGGTGCCTTGGGCGGCCTGCTGCACGTTGCGGGAAATCTCCTGCGTCGCCGCGCCCTGCTCTTCGACGGCAGCGGCAATCGTTGACGAGATTTCCGAAAGCCTCTCGATGGTGCCGCTGATTTCCTTGATCGCTCCGACCGACTCCTGGGTCGCGGCCTGGATGCCGGTGATCTGCTGGCCGATCTCGCCGGTGGCCTTGGCGGTCTGCTCGGCGAGCGCCTTCACTTCGGATGCCACCACGGCAAAACCGCGGCCGGCGTCGCCGGCGCGCGCCGCTTCGATCGTGGCGTTGAGCGCCAAAAGGTTGGTCTGACCCGCGATGGTGTTGATCAGTTCGACGACGTCGCCGATCCGCGCGGCCGCCTTCGACAACTCGCCGACCCGGTCGGTGGTGTTGCGCGCCTGATCGACCGCATTGCCGGCCATCCTTGCCGATTCCTGCACCTGGCGGCCGATCTCGTTGATGGAGGACGCCATCTCCTCCGTCGCCGACGCCACCGACTGCACGTTGGTAGAAGCCTCTTCCGAGGCAGCCGCAACCGCCGTGGTGACTTGCTGCGCATGTTCGGCAGTCCTGGTCAGCGTGCCGGCAGAGGCTTCGAGTTCGGTCGAGGCCGACGACAATGAGCCAACCAATTCGCCGATCAGCGATTCGAACTCGCGCGTGATGCCGTCGACGCGCTGGCCACGCTGGATTTTGGCGTCCGCGTCCAGCGCCGCCGCCTCGTCGGAAGCCTTCTTGGCGATCAACGCATCCTTGAAGAGCTGCAAGGCGTTCGCCATGAGCCCGATTTCCGTTTTCTCGCCCTGGTGCGGCACCTCGGCGGCAAGATCGCCGGCGCCCAGTGCCTGCATGGGCGCAACGATGGACTTGATACCGGCGGACACGTCGCGAACCAGCAGGATCGCAGCACCGATTCCGACGATCATTGCCAGCCCAAGCGACGCCAGCACCAGCTTGATGGCGACGTCGAAGCTGTCCGCGGCCCGCATGCCCGCTGCATCCGCGCCCTTGCTGTTCAGGATGACATCCTTCTGCAGCGTTTCGTCGGCCTTGACGCCGGCAAGCGACGCCTTGGCGTGCAGCGCCCTCGCCTCATTGTCCTGGTTTTTTCGGGACAGCACCAGGACCTGCTTTACGCCGTCGAAATATTCATTCCAGGAGGCGCTGAACTCGTCGTAGAGGGCGCGCTCCTCGGCCGAGGTGATCATCGGTTCATAGGCCTTGCGAACCTTGTCCAGGATATCGATCCATTTGGCGAGAAGCTCTTCCTGGGCCTGCTTTCCCGCCTCATTGGTGGCGAGCAGATGCGAGCGGACGATCGCCCTGTAGGTGATGGTCGCGGCCCGCAGTTCGCCGAGCTTCTGAACGCTCGGCAGCCAGCTGTCCACGATGTCGACGGTGGAGGAGTTGATGACATACATCTGCCTGACGTTCAGCGCCCCCATCACGGACATTGCGATCAGCAGAAAAGCGACGACAGCCGTGATCTTGGTGCGGATGGAGAGCCTGGCGAGCATGGTGGGAAGTCCCCGGTTTCGAGATTATTGGCCCCGTGTGAGGCGGTCGATTGCAGACAAGACGGACAACCCGGGCGCCCCAGGCGTCAGGCCGCCCTTACGGTATCGAGGAACCTGTCCACTTCCAGCTTGAGGCGGTTGCTTTCGCTCGACAGCGACTGCGCCGAGGACAGCACCTGCGAGGAAGCCGAGCCGGTCTCGCCGGCGCCGCGCTGCACGTCGACGATGTGCGACGAAACCTGCTGGGTGCCTTGCGCCGCCTGCTGCACGTTGCGGGAAATTTCCTGCGTCGCTGCGCCCTGCTCCTCCACCGCTGAGGCGATGGTCGCCGAGATCTCGGACAGTCTCTCGATCGTGCCGCTGATTTCCTTGATCGCCCCGACCGACTCTTGCGTTGCCGCCTGGATGCCGGTGATCTGCTGGCCGATCTCGCCGGTCGCCTTCGCGGTCTGCTCGGCCAAAGCCTTTACTTCGGAGGCCACCACGGCAAAGCCGCGGCCGGCTTCGCCGGCCCGCGCCGCCTCGATCGTGGCGTTGAGCGCCAAGAGGTTGGTCTGGCCGGCGATGGTGTTGATCAACTCGACGACGTCGCCGATGCGCGCGGCGGCTTTCGACAATTCGCTGACGCGATCGTTGGTCTTGCGCGCCTGATCGACCGCCTCGCCCGCCATCCGTGCCGATTCCTGCACCTGGCGGCTGATCTCGGTGATGGAGGACGCCATTTCCTCCGTCGCCGAGGCCACCGACTGCACATTGGTGGAAGCTTCCTCGGACGCGGTCGCGACCATCGTGGTGAGCTGCTGCGCCCGCGCCGCGGTCGAGGTCAGGGTAGAGGCGGAAGCCTCCAGCTCGGTCGAGGCCGACGATACGGTTTCGACGATCTCGCCGACCGCGGATTCGAAGGTGTCGGCAAGCTTGATCATGTCGGCTTTGCGCTGCTTGGCGGCGATCTGGTCCTGCGTGGCCTTGGCTTCGGCTTCCTCGCGCGCCTTCTGCTCGGCCCTGACCTTGAAGGTCTCGACCGCCTGCGCCATGTCGCCGACTTCGTCCTTGCGGTCGAGCCCGGGCAGCACCACGCCGAAATTGCCGCCGGCGAGTTCCTTCATGCCGGAGGTCAGGCCCGACAGCGGCTTGATGATGCCGCGCGCGATCAGGAACGCGATCAGAAGGCCGAGTACGACGGCGGCCCCGGCCACGATTTCCTGCATGGTGATGGTGCTGTTGATGCGGTCGTCGGTATCGGCCGTGGTTTTCTTGAAGGCTTTACCAATCGATGCGATCACGCCGTCGAGTTTTTCGATCGCGCTGACCGCCGAAGGGGTGACGGCCTTGTAGTAAAGGTCATCTGCGCGCAACAGGCTCGATCCCGTTTTCTCAAATGCCTCGCCATATTTGACGAGGCTCGCCTTGATATCCTTGATCGGCGCCGCAAGCTTTGGCGGCAAATCGGCATTCTCGAGCGCCTCGATATGGTCCAGCGCCTTTCCGATATTGGCCTTGAAAGTTGCGATGCCGTTGGGGTCACGGGTCGTCAGCATTCGCCAGATAGTGACCTGCAGCAACAGCACCTTGGCTTCCAGCGGGGCCGCCTCCTGAGAGAAATCGGTTCCTTCCGCTGCCTTGACGAAATTCTGGACGTCGGCCGCCAGCTTGTCGCCGTCGGCGAACAGCAGGGCACGCCCTGCAACCATCTGTTTGATGGTCTCGCCGAGGTCGTTACGCTTGGCCTTCAGATCTTCGATGTCCTTGGCGATTCCCCGGTAGGCGGCGCGCCGTTCTTCGGCCCTTGTTTCCTTGACGGCCGCTTCCACGAGATCGGCCGATTTGTTCAGCCGCGTCCCGGCTTCCGTGTAGGACTCCTCGTCCTGATCGAACGCGTAGCGAAGGATGGCGCGGCGGACAGCCTGAAGTTCCGTGGCGATTTGGCCAGCCCGAATGGTGTTATTGGACTGCAGCGTCATGGTGGTGACTTGGGTGTGAATCTCTCCCAACTGCCACACTGCGAAACCCGCCAGGCCTGCGCAGAACAGCACGAGCGCGCCAAAGCCGGCATAGAGCCGGCCGCTGATTCGGAGGTTGAGAAACGACATGGACCGGTCCTTGCTGCTGCGACGCGTAGACGAAACTCAGGCGCGAGCGGCATGAACGGTTTCTGCCTGTTCCACTCACTGAGCGCCTATGAGCAATAGCGTCGCGGTTCCACGTTACCGTTAACTTCTTCCTCGTAAAAATACGGTGAATTCAACGATAGCAGCCGCCAGCCGATGGCACCGCGCGTCTCGGCGACGGCGATTTATTCCAGCAGAACAATCGTTGGATTGTACCAGTGCACGGCAGCGACCATCGCCCGGCCGTCGGCGCGATCGAATCGATCAGCCGAGCGATTCCGCCACGAGGCGGATCCTGAATACGGGCTGTTTGGACTCGTCGAGGAGTTCCATATGCCATTCGGCATTTGGTTTCAGGCTGCGCGAAATTCCGCCAAGCAGATTGGCGCAGACCTTGGTCATCTCGGACCAGGCCGCCTCGCGGCTCTCGAATTCCGATCCGTGATCGGAAGCTCCGGAATAGCGACCGTGGCTAATCCGGAAAAAATACAGCGACATTGTCGAACCCATGTTTTTGGGCAGCCCCCACAGCCTGTCGACTTCCAGCAAATTGGATTGGAAGTCGCTACCAACACATGAAAGTGCTGAACCGTATGACTACGGCATCGCGCCGCGGCGCTCGTGCGCCGTCAGCGACGGAACCAGACGTGACGATGGCTAAAGGCCGCGCCCGGTCAGTCGGTTGACCGGCGAAGTTCCGGAGCGCTTTCCTGCTTGGAGGATTCAGGTTTCGTCTCGGACTTGACCGGTTCGATCCGCGCGGCCTCGACATGCGGGGTCTCGACCCTCGCCGTCACTTCGGCATGCGAGGCGCCGACCGAACCTGTCCGCTCCGCCGCGCGCAGGGAACGCGGATGGACCACCGCGCGGGCCATCAGCATCTGCGCCGCGCCCTGGTTGTGGAAATCGCAATAGGCGAAGCCCATGCCCGAGACCGATCCGCGGAAGCTGCGGTCGTCTTTCTTGTCGAGGCTGAAGCATGGCTCGAACGGAATGCCCTTGAGCGAAGCGCAGACGGCCTGGCCGCGGATCTGCAGCGTGTTGCCGGGCAACCGCAGGTGCCGAATGGGACCGGAGCCTGAAAACTGCACCGCACCAGCCGCGCCCATGTCATCGAGGATTCGGCCCGCGCCGCGAGTGCCGTCGAAGCAGGTAAAGGCGAACACCTTGCCGGCGACGAATTTGCGGGCCTCGTCGGCATTCATTTCTCCGGCCATCGCCGGTCCGATCAGCGCACTGGCCGTAACGGCCCCCAACACGAAACGCGCAAGCATGCTGTAACTCCGACTGTACTAGAGCGCGGGCAACGCCTGATATTCTTTACCCGCTGCTTACCATACCAACCGTGGCAACATTGGAGCAGGTTGGTTGGTAAAGTCTGAACATCGTTAGAGAATTTTTACCACGATTCGACCGCGGACTTGCCCGGCGAGGATCCTGGCGCCGGCGTCGATAACCCCGTCCAGGCCGATTTCATGAGTGATTTCAGCTAGTTTCGCCCGATCCAGGTCGCTGGCGAGCCGGCTCCAGGCGGCTTTTCGCCGCTCGATCGGGCACATGACCGAATCGATGCCGAGAAGGCACACCCCCCGCAAAATAAACGGGGCCACCGAGGTCGGCAGGTCCATGCCGGCGGCTAGGCCGCAGGCGGCGATGGCCCCGCCATATTTCGTCATGGAGAGCAGGTTGGCCAGCGTGGTCGAGCCGACGCTGTCGATGCCCCCGGCCCAGCGCTCCTTGGCCAGCGGCTTGGCCGGTCCCGACAGTTCGTTGCGATCGATCACCTCGGCCGCGCCCAGGCCCTTCAGATAGGGCGTTTCGGACGTGCGGCCGGTGGAGGCGATGACGTGATAGCCGAGTTTCGACAGCACCGCGATCGCGACCGAGCCCACACCGCCGGCGGCGCCGGTAACGACGATCGGGCCCTGCTTCGGGGTCAGACCCTGCTTTTCCAGCGCCAGCACCGAGAGCATCGCGGTATAGCCGGCGGTACCGATCGCCATGGCGTCGCGGGCCGACATGCCCTCGGGAAGGCGCACCAGCCAGTCGCCCTTGACGCGCGCCTTCTCGGCATAGGCGCCGAGATGGGTCTCGCCCATGCCCCAGCCGTTGCAGATCACCTTGTCGCCGGCCTTCCATTGCGGATGCGACGACTGCTCCACGGTGCCCGCGAAATCGATGCCCGCGATCATCGGGAAGCGCCGCACCACCGGCGCCTTGCCGGTGACGGCAAGACCGTCCTTGTAGTTCAGCGTCGACCATTCGACCCGCACGGTGACGTCGCCTTCCATCAACTCGGCTTCGTCGAACTGGGTGAGCGCGGCGAGCGTGCCTTTTTCCGCCTTGTCGATCCTGATGGCCTTGAACGTTCCCAACGCAAGTCTCCTGACGCTTCTGGTTTTTTGGATTTCGCCGAGTTTGGACGGTCTAGGCCGGTTGCGCAACCGGGCGCGGCACCGGCGCCTCGACGATCGGCAGGTTGATCAGCGCCGACAGCACGCCGAACAGCACCGACAGCCACCAGATCGGCGTGTACGATCCGAACTTCTCGAACACCACCCCGCCGAGCAGCACGCCGAGGAAACCACCTACCTGATGGCTGACGAAGGCAAAGCCATACAGCGTCGCAAACCAGCGGGTGCCGAACATGATGGCCACCAGCGCCGAGGTCGGCGGCACCGTGGACAGCCAGGTCAGGCCGGTAATGGCGCCGAACATGATCGCGGAGAAGCTCGTGATCGGAAACGAGATGAAGGCCATGATCGACAGCGCGCGGGTGAAATAGATCGCCGACAGGATGTAGCGCTTCGGCAGCCGGTTCTGCAGCCAGCCGACGCTGAGCGAGCCGATGATGTTGAACAGCCCGATCGCGGCGATCACCCAGCCGCCGGTTTGCGCGGGTATGCCGCGATCGACCAGATAGGCCGGCAGATGCACCGTGATGAACGCCAGCTGGAAGCCGCAGGTGAAGAAGCCGAGCACCAGCAGCACATAAGAGCGGTGGCCGAACGCTTCGGCGAGCGCCGTCTTGAACGACTGCTGGGCCGCAACGGGCACGTGGCCCGAGGTCGCCGGCGGGGTGGCGAGCGCGAGCGACAGCGGCACGATCAGGAGCATCAGTCCCGCGAATACCATCAGCGCCGTTTCCCAGCCGAAATTGCCGATCATCGCCACGCCGAACGGCGCGAACAGGAATTGCCCGAACGATCCGGCGGCGGTTCCGGCGCCAAG
>JBAUUA010000821.1:0-11751 GCA_049582465.1 Bradyrhizobium sp.
CGATAGACCTGGGCGGCGGCGCGCTCGACCATCTCGGCCTGGCGCTGCTTGTCCTGCTGCGCCTGCTGGGCCTGCCGCGGTGCCTGCGGCGCTGAGATCTGCGCCAGCCGCGCATCGAGGCGCGAAATGGCGTCGTTGAGCTGCTTGGCGACGCCCTGCTCGCTGCGCGGGGCGGCGTCGTTGCGGGGAGCGTCGGTCCGCGGTCTCGGCTGCGAAATCCGTTCGATCTGGCGGGTGATGGAATCCAGCCGCTGGTGGATATCGGCGACGTCGGCGCTCTCCTGGCCCTGTGCCATGACGCGTTGATCGGGAGGGCTGCGGAAATCCGGAGGCGCGGAAGCGCCGATGGTGGAATTGAGCCAGTCGTTCAGCGACATGCCGGCGCGTCGCGCGGCGGCCTCGGCCCTCTCGCGGACGGACGGGTCGATGCCTTCAACACTCCACGATACGCGCGAATTCATGCTTTCGTCCGGTTAGACTTCGGCGCCCCACCAGCGCCTTCAGCCTCCCCGCGCGTCCCGGTCGAAAGACAATCGGATTCCGCGCAGGGCGTCTGCCTCAGATCCCGACTTTTTCGCGTCACGGTAAATAACGGGTTAAGGTTTCGCGCCGCGGAGCAGTAAAGTTACGCGCAGGCCGAATTCGACGGTGTTTTGGCGGGGAACTCGAACGCCGTGCCGGGCGGTCAGGACGCGTCGGCCCGTCCGCTACTGTCGCGCTGGCCGCCCTCGAGGGGCACGACGTTGCCGTGGCCGGCGATGGCGGACAAGGCATCGAGTGCCTCTTCGCACCACTCGGCCACCTGACGCTCATGACGGTGGCCGATGCGAAGTCCGAGCAGCTTGCCGGTATCCGCCAGCGAAGTGGCGCCGTGAGGAAAGCGCTTGTGGATGATGCGCTCATAGCGGGCGGAACGGTCGCGGTGGTATTCCTGCCGCGCCATCAGGTCGGCGCGCAGGGGTTCGATGTCGACGCTGTCGAGCGCGCATAGCCGCACCAGGAGATCGTCCTTGATCGAGGGCGGGATGCTCGGCCGGGCCGCCCAGTGCTTCAGCGCGGCGCGGCCCTCGGTGGTGAGCGTGTAGACCAGCTTGTTCGGCTTGCCCGATTGCACGACCTCGCGGCCCTGGACGTGGCCGCGGTCCCGCAGCCGCGAGAGTTCGCGGTAGATCTGCTGATGATTGGCTTTCCAGAAGAACCCGATCGAGGAGTCGAAGGTCTTGGCGAGCTCGTAGCCCGTCATCGGGCGTTCGGTCAGGCAGGCAAGGATTGCTTCACCCAGCGCCATGACGCGAACTCCTCTGCTTGCCCCCCGGTTCCTTGACTTTATGCACAAAGGCGCATATGCGTCAATGTGCATATCGCGGATTGTTCCGGCCAATCCCGGGCATCCGTTCGAGCGCGTTTTTCCCTAGAGCATGATCCGGAAAAGTGGCTACCGGTTTTCCGAAAAGATCATGCTCAAACAAGAAGATAGAGCGAGATGACGTTTCGAAGAAAAGTCATCTCGCGAGGAGACGTCCATTGAGCATGACCGGCCTCGACAAATGGTACGGCTACATGAAGTCCCATGACCGCGCGGCGCTCTGGGACCTCCTGCATCCCGACGCGGTGTTCGAAAGCCCCGTAGTGCACACGCCGCAGCGCGGGCGGGACATCACCTTCAAATATCTGGCGAGCGCGGAAAAGGTGCTGGGCGGCCCGGGCTTCCGCTATATCGGTGAATGGCGCAACGACAACGGCGCGGTGCTTGAGTTCGAAAACGAGATCGAAGGGATCAAGCTCAACGGCGTCGACATTATTCGCTTCACCGACGACGGCAGAATCGCGCATTTCAAGGTGATGGTGCGCCCGCTCAAGGCGATCAATCTGCTGCATCGCTTGATGGGGGAGCAACTTGCGAAGCAGTAGCGAAGTTCGGGCGCCGTAATGTCGCAACGTCTGCACCGAGATTTGCCGCACTCCTCACTCCCTACCGCGTCCGGAACCGGCTAAGGTCGATTCCCGAAGCAACCCGCAACAATTCGTTTCAACGCCTCCGCCAACCCTTTGCTGCCCTGCCGGGAGAACCCAATGCCGATCTACAAAGCCCCCGTGGAAGACGTCCAGTTCCTGCTCAACGACGTGTTTCAGATCGATCGCTACGACAATCTTCCCGGCTTTAGCGATGCCTCCGCCGATGTGCGGGAGGCGATCCTGGGCGAGGCGGCGAAACTGGCGGAAGAAGTGCTGCAGCCTCTCAACCGGGTCGGCGATCTCGAAGGCTGCAAGCGCAATGATGACGGCAGCGTGACGACGCCGAAGGGCTTCAAGGAAGCCTACAGGCAGGTCGCCGAGGGCGGCTGGCTCGGCCTGTCGGCGCCGGCGGAATATGGCGGGCAGGGCCTGCCGGTGACGCTGAGCCAGGCGGTCAACGAATTCCAGTGCTCGGCCAACATGGCGTTTTCGATGTATGGCGGCCTGACCATGGGCGCCACCGCGGCGCTGATGGTGCACGGCAAGCCCGAGCAGAAGAAGATGTTCGTGCCGAAGATGGTGGCCGGCGAATGGACCGGCACCATGAACCTGACCGAGCCGCAATGCGGCACCGATCTGGGCCTGCTCCGCACCAAGGCCGTCAAGCAGGCCGACGGCAGCTACAAGATATCCGGCACCAAGATCTTCATCTCGGCCGGCGAGCATGACCTTTCCGACAACATCATCCATCTGGTGCTCGCCCGCATCGAGGGCGCACCCGCCGGCATTAAAGGCGTGTCGCTGTTCGTGGTGCCGAAGATCCTGGTCAATGCCGACGGTTCGCTCGGCGCGCGCAACGGCGTCACCTGCGGCTCGATCGAGCACAAGATGGGCATTCACGGCAATTCGACCTGCGTGATGAACTATGACGCCGCCACCGGCTGGCTGATCGGCGAGGAAAACAAGGGCATGCAGGGCATGTTCGTAATGATGAACGAGGCGCGGCTGGGCGTCGCGGTGCAGGGGCTGGCGCAATCCGAAGTCGCCTACCAGAACGCGGTCGCCTATGCCCGCGACCGTCTGCAGGGCCGCGCGCTGTCGGGGCCGAAGGCGCCGGACAAGCCGGCCGACCCGATCATCGTCCATCCCGACGTCCGCCGCACGCTGCTCACCATCCGCGCCTTCAACGAGGCGGCGCGCGCCATGGTGGTGTGGACCGCGCTCAAGAGCGACGTCGCCCACCGCTCCTCCGATCCCAAGGATCGCCAGGAGGCCGACGATCACATGGGGCTGATGACGCCCGTGATGAAGGGCGTGCTGACCGATGTCGGATTTTCCAACGCGGTGCTGGCGCAGCAGATGTATGGCGGCCACGGCTACATCGCCGAGCAGGGCATGGAGCAGTTCGTGCGCGATGCCCGCATCGCCATGATCTACGAGGGCGCCAACGGTATCCAGGCGCTGGACCTGGTCGGGCGCAAGCTGCCGCGCGACGGCGGCCGCGCGGTGATGTCGTTCTTCAACGAGGTCGCGGGTTTCGCCAAGGAGCACGGCGGCGACGAGGCCATGAAGCCCTATGTCGCGCCGCTGAGCACCGCGCTCGGCCATCTGCAGCAGGCCACCACCTGGCTGATGCAGAATGCGATGATGAAGCCCGACAATGCGGGCGCTGCCGCCACCGATTACATGCAGCTGTTCGGCCTCGTCACCTTCGCCTTCATGTGGGCGCGGATGGCCAAGGTCGCCCAGGACAAGATTGCGTCCAGCGGCGCGACCCCCTATCTGAGCACCAAGCTGGTGACCGGCCGCTTCTTCATGGAACGCATGCTGCCGGAAACATCGGTTCATCTCGCGCGCATCCAGACCGGATGCGCCACCACCATGGAATTGGCCGCGGAAGCGTTCTGACCGGAATTCTTCTTTACGCCCGTTACAGCTTCCCAATCCGCCGATATATTATGATCCTCATACCAGGAGGGCGTCATGCCTGAGGCATTCATCTACGATCACGTTCGCACGCCGCGCGGCCGCGGCAAGCCCGATGGCGCGCTGCATGAGGTCACCGCGGTGGCGCTGGCCACCGCGCCGCTGAAGGCGCTGAAGGAACGCAACAACCTTAAGGAAGACATCGTTGACGACGTCATTCTCGGCGTGGTCGACCCGGTCGGCGAGGCCGGTTCCGACATCGCGCGCTTCGCGGCCATGAACGCCGGCCTCGGCGAAGCCGTCCCCGGCGTCCAGATCTCGAGGTTCTGCGCCTCCGGCCTCGATGCCGTGAATTTCGCTGCCGCCCAGATCATGAGCGGCCAGCATGAACTCACCATCGGCGGCGGCGCCGAATCGATGAGCCGGGTCGGCATCGGCGCCTCCGGCGGCGCCTGGCCGATGGACCCCTCGATCGCAGTGCCGACCTATTTCATGCCGCAGGGCGTCTCCGCCGATTTGATCGCGACCAAATACGGTTTTTCGCGCGACGACGTCGATGCCTATGCGGTGCAGAGCCAGCAGCGCGCGGCGAAGGCCTGGGACGAGGGCCGCTTCAACAAGTCGGTGGTTCCGGTCAAGGACATCAATGGCCTTACCATCCTGGCCAAGGACGAGCATATGCGGCCGACCACGACCATGCAGTCGCTGGCGTCGTTGCAGCCGTCCTTCGTGGCGATGGGGCAGATGGGCGGTTTCGATGCGGTGGCCATCCAGTCGCATCCGGAAATCGAGCGCATCAACTACGTGCATCACGCCGGAAATTCCTCCGGGATCGTCGACGGCGCCGGCGCGGTGCTGCTCGGCAGCAAGGACGCCGGCAAGAAGCACGGCCTGAAGGCGCGGGCGAAGATCCGCGCCTTCGCCAATATCGGCTCGGAGCCGGCGATGATGCTGACCGGTCCGGTCGACGTCACCGAAAAGCTGTTCGAGCGCTCCGGCATGAAGAAGTCGGACATCGATCTGTTCGAGCTGAACGAAGCCTTCGCTTCCGTGGTGCTGCGCTACATGCAGGCCTTCGACATCGATCCCTCCAGGATCAACGTCAATGGCGGCGCGATCGCGCTCGGCCATCCCTTGGGTGCTACCGGTGCGATGATCCTCGGCACCGTGCTCGACGAGCTGGAGCGCACCAACAAACAGACCGCCCTGGTCACGCTGTGCATCGGTGGCGGCATGGGCACCGCGACCATCATCGAAAGAGTTTAAGCCGTAGGGTGGGCAAAGCGAAGCGTGCCCACCGTCACAAGCATCGAATGAACATGGTGGGCACGGCGCGGAGCGCGCCTTTGCCCACCCTGCGAGATAGGCGACGAGTGAGAGGCCGATGCCGAAGATCGATTTGAGCGCGCTGTCGATCCGCAGCCGAACGGCCTATCCGGAGCCGTTCGCTCGAATCGTGGATGGCCGGGAATGGCAGTCGCTTGGCGACGGCGCTGGCCTGACGCAGTTCGGCGTCAATCTGGTCCGCCTCAAGCCCGGTGCGGCATCGTCGGCGCGGCATTGGCACGAACAGGAAGACGAGTTCGTTTATATGGTCGAAGGCGAACTGGTGTTGATCGAGGACGAAGGTGAGATCGTAGTCCGGTCTGGCGAAGCCGCGGGCTTCAAGGCCGGCGTCCCGAACGGCCATCATCTGGTGAACCGCACCGACCGCGACGCTGTCTTTCTCGCCGTCGGCACGCGGGCGCAACGCGAACGCTGCCACTACTCCGATATTGATCTCGTCCACGAACAGGACGGCGATCGTTACCGACTAACCCATAAAACCGGCGCGCCGTATGGCGACTGGCAACTCGGCTAAGGGAGCGACCAACATGGCCTTCAAGAATTTCAAGCTGGAAACCGATTCCGACGGCATCGTGCTGGTGACCTGGGACACCCCCGGCCGCTCGATGAACGTGCTCGACGAGACCTCGGTCACCGAACTCGAGGAGATCGTGAAGCAGACCTCGGCCGACGCGGCGGTCAAGGGCGTCGTCATCACCTCGGGCAAGGAAGCGCTGTGCGCCGGCGCCGATCTGTCGATGCTCGAGGGGATGAGCCGGCAATATGCAGAACTCCTGAAAACAAAAGGCGAAGTCGCGGCCAACCAGGTGCTGTTCGACCAGAGCCGCCGGTTCTCGCAGGTGTTCCGCAATATCGAGACGAGCGGAAAGCCGTGGGTCGCCGCGATCAATGGGCTCGCGCTCGGCGGCGGTTTTGAACTCACGCTGTCCTGCCACTACCGCGTCGCCGCGGAAAATCCCAAGACTCGCCTGGGCCTCCCCGAGATCAAGGTCGGGCTGTTCCCCGGCGCCGGCGGCACCCAGCGCGTGCCGCGCATCGTGCAGCCGCAGGATGCCATGCAGCTCTTGCTGAAGGGCGAGGCGGTCAACCTCGACAAGGCCAAGGCGCTCAATTTGATCCATGCCATCGTTCCGGCCGCCGACCTGATCAAGGCGGCAAAGGACTGGATCAAGGGCGGCGGCAAGGCCGTCGCGCCCTGGGACGAGAAGGGTTTCAAGCTGCCGGGCGGCCAGGTGTTCTCCAAGGCCGGCATGATGATGTTCCCCGCCGGCAACGCGATCTATCGCCGCGAGACCTACGATAATTATCCGGCGGCGCGCGCGATCATGAGCTGCGTCTACGAGGGCCTGCAGTTGCCGATCGACGCCGGCTTGCGGGTGGAATCGCGCTATTTCACCAAGATCCTGCGCTCCAACGAAGCGGCTGCGATGATCCGCAGCCTGTTCCTGTCGATGCAGGAATTGAACAAGGGCGCGCGGCGTCCGCCGAACGTGCCGCCGACCAAGGTGAAGAAGCTTGCCGTGATCGGCGCCGGCTTCATGGGCGCCAGCGTCGGCTATGTCTCGGCGCGCGCCGGCATCGACGTGGTGCTGATCGACCGCGACCAGGAAAGCGCCGACAAGGGCAAGGGCCACGCCAAGGCCGTGATCGACGATTTGATCAAGAGGGGCCGCGCCAAGGAGAGCGATCGTGAGACGATCCTGGGCCGCATCAGCGCGACCGCGGACTACAACGTGCTGAAAGACTGCGACCTCATCATCGAAGCGGTGTTCGAGGATCGCAAGGTCAAGGCCGAGACCTACGCCAAGGCGCAGCCACTCTTGAAGCCGGACGCGATCTTTGCCTCCAATACCTCGACGCTGCCGATCAATTCGCTGGCGGAGGAATTCAAGGACCAGGGCAAGTTCATCGGCATCCATTTCTTCTCGCCGGTCGAGAAGATGATGCTGGTGGAGATCATCGTCGGCAAGAACACCAACGATACCGCGCTTGCCACCGCGCTGGATTACGTCCGCGTGATCGGCAAGACGCCGATCGTGGTGAATGATTCCCGCGGCTTCTTCGCCAACCGCTGCGTGCTGCGCTTCACCGCCGAAGGCCTGGAAATGCTGATGGAAGGCGTGCCGCCGGCGATGATCGAGAACACCGCCAAGATGGCGGGCATGCCGGTCGGGCCGCTGTCGCTGTCCGACGAGGTCGCGCTCGACCTCGTGCTCAAGATCATGAAGGCGACCGAGGCCGATCTCGGCGCCAACGCCGTCGACCAGGCCCAGAAGAAGCTCCTGGTCGAGATGGTCGAGAAACAAGGCCGCTTCGGCCGCAAGAACGCCAAGGGATTTTACGACTATCCCGAGAAGGGCAAGGGCCAGAAGAGGCTGTGGTCGGAGCTTTCCGGCCTGCAGCCCAAGCATCTCGACCCCGATACGCTCGACATCGAGGAGTTGAAGCAGCGCTTTCTGGTGGTGCAGGCGGTGGAAGCCGCGCGCACGGTGGAGGATCACGTCATCACCGACATGCGCGAGGCTGATGTCGGCTCGATCCTCGGCTTCGGTTTCGCGCCATTCACCGGCGGCACGCTGTCCTATATCGACTTCATGGGTACCAAGAAGTTCGTCGAGTTGTGCCACAAGCTGGAAGGCAAATACGGCTCCCGCTTCACGCCGCCGAAACTGCTGGAGGATATGGCCGCCAAGGGCGAGACCTTCTACGGCCGCTTCCCGCCGAAGAAGCAGGCCGCGGCGTAAGACTCGCCGTCAAACGCGGGCGCAAAATATCTCGTCGTCCCGGCCAAGCGAAGCGCGAGCCGGGACCCATAACCACCGGCCGTGGTTTTTCGGCACGGTGGGGCGACATCTGATCCAACAACCACGGCCGGTGGTTATGGGTCCCTGCTTTCGCAGGGACGACATTGCTGAGAGCTCTGAATCAAAGACCAACAAAAAGGGCCGGATCATTGATCCCGCCCTTTGTTTATGGTTGTTTCCCAGCAAACCTCACGCCGCCTTCAGGCCCGGCACTGGCACCGATCTTGCTGATTTATCTCAATGACCACCATCAGCATCAAAGGTGTCCCGCGATGACCCTGGTTTTGTCCCGAAAAGCAACGAGTGGCGTTGGATCTCTGGCGAAATGGTTTAGCCGCTCCTCGCTCAACCGGTTCTCGCAGCGATCGAAGGCCCTGCGTCTGCGTCGGAAGGGTCCCCAATGGGCCGGTGTGGCGCTACTTGTCGTCGTCGCGGATATCTTGCTCGCCAGCGCCACTTGGATCGCCGTCGACTTCTTCCTGCGTTAGATCCACAGTTCCGCCCATGCACGACTCGATGAATCCGCCGGCGAGATAAGCGACCTGGCTGATGACGAGGCATCCGACCGTGATCGACACGCTTGCCGCAAATCCAAAGCCGTGGCTGCGGAGAAACATCGCCGAAGGGATCGCGATCAGCAGCGAAACCGGGGCAATCGCCCAGACCCGGAGGAACAGGCCGGTCGCCAGTCCCAGCACGGCGCTCGCCATCAAAAGGGTGAAGGTAATCGTCACATTCAATGCCCGCCTTGAGCGAATGCGCGTTGCCCGACCACGCCGACGAGTGGTCGAAGCCCCTCCGCGATGCATGACGATCCATACTTTGCCGACTGGATCGCACGAACAAGAACGGTGTGGCTCGACGCTCGCAGAAGTCGGGGGTATTGTTAACCCCGACAAATCAACCCAAAATTGCGTCGAATTATCGGAAGTGCCCCGGGCTCGTTCGAGATTTATTGATCAGCGCGCCGGTGCTTCGCTACGGGCACGCTGGTGCGATATCCCGATTTACCAACGAGCTGCCGTGGTTATGGGTCCCCGCTTTCGCAGGGACGACGATGGAATAGCCGCCAAAAAAAGGCCGGATCAGCGATCCGGCCCTTCCGTCTGTTGCGATCGGCAAAAACCTCACGCCGCCTTCATCAGGCCTTCCTTGGTCAGCGCCTGCTGCACCATCGGGCGGGCGCCGACGCGGGCCTTGTAGGCGAGCAAGTTCGGCATCGCCGAGAGGTCGAACTTCATGCGGTCGGCCCAGGCCAGCATGGTGAACAGGTAGCCGTCGGCAACGGTGAACTGCTTGCCCATCAGATAGTCGCGGCCGGCGAGCACGCCGTCGAGATACTTGAACTTGCCCATCACGCGGTCCTTGAAGAAGGCCTTGGCGTCGTCGGCCAGCACCGGCGAGAACATCGGGCCGAAATTCTTGTGCAGTTCGGTGCCGACGAAATTCAGCCACTCCAGGAGCTTGTAGCGCTCGGCGTTGTCGCGGGCGGGCGCGAGGTTCTTGCCCGCGGCCTTGTCCGCGATCATCTGGACAATGACCGGGCCTTCGGTGACGAGCTCGCCATTGTCCAGCACCAGCGCCGGCACCTGGCCCTTGGGATTGACCTTGAGGTAGTCGTCGCCGTTCTCGAGCTTCTTGGCCTTGAGATCGACCTTGACCAGCTCGTAGGGCAGGCCGGCCTCGCACAGCGCGATATGGGGCGAAAGCGAACAGGCTCCAGGCGAATAATACAGTTTCATCGGAATTTCCTTCCCTCGGATGATTGGCGACGGGCGCTTGCCGCCCGGCCGGTTCTGACCCGACCAGAACCGGCCGGGCTGAAATCTTAATTTCGTTACGTTTTCTTCATGCGCGGCGGTATCCGCCCCGCTTGAAAACGCCATTGGATGACTAAATGCATATGCATGGAATAGTCAAGATTGATGCAGCTGCATTTAGTAGGCTAGACTGCGTCGTCATTTAAGAGCTCCGACATGAAGCGCAAACCATCGACCGAGGCGACCGCCGCCTGGATCCGCCTGATGCGGGTCCAGAGCCGGGTGCTGGACGCCGTCGAGCAGGAGCTGAAGAAGGCCGGTTTTCCGCCGCTCGCCTGGTATGACGCGCTGCTCGAATTGTCGCGCGCGCCGTCGGGCGAGATGCGTCCGGTGGAATTGGAAAAGCAGATGCTGATCCCGCAATACTCCACCTCGCGGCTGATCGACCGGCTGGTGGACGAGGGACTGGCGGCGCGCCGTGAATGCAAGATCGACAAGCGCGGCCAGTTCGTCGAAATCACCGAGGCCGGGCGCGAACTGCAGAAGAAGATGTGGAGCGCCTATTCAGCCGCCATCGAAAAGCACGTTGGCTCGAAACTGTCCGACGTGGATGCCGCCAAGCTCTGCGGGCTGCTCGACCGGCTGGGCTGCTCCTGCGGCGAGGCGCAACTGCTCGCCGCAAGAGACGGCGCGCCCGTCCGATGATATCGTTTTCACCAATCGCATCTCCGGACCGGTCGGTTCGGGGATACCCCCGACACCGCGCGCGTCCCGTCGAAGCGCCCCACATCCGGAATCTTCATGGCGCGTGACCAGATCGATATGACGCCGCTGCAATCGCGCGCCGAATTGGTGGCGTGGCTGGAAGCGGGCGTGAAGCCGCCGTCCGAATTCCGCATCGGCACCGAGCACGAGAAGACGCCGTTCACGCTCGAAGGCCATCATCCCGTGCCTTACGAAGGGGCGCGCGGCATCGGCGCGCTGCTCCAGGGCATGCAGCTTCTGCTCGGCTGGGAGCCGATCATGGAGCGCGGCAACATCATCGGGCTGTATGACGTCACCGGCGGCGGCGCGATCTCGCTGGAGCCGGGCGGCCAGTTCGAACTCTCGGGCGCGCCGGTCGAGACCGTGCACCAGACCCAGTCCGAGCTGATGGCGCATCTGGCGCAGGTGCGCGAGATCGCCGCTCCCTTAGGCATCGGCTTTCTCGGGCTCGGCATGACGCCGTCATGGTCGCGGGCGCAGATCCCCGTGATGCCCAAGGGCCGCTACAAGATCATGACCAACTACATGCCGAAGGTCGGCACATACGGCATCGACATGATGTACCGGACCTGCACGGTGCAGACCAATCTCGACTTCTCCTCCGAATCCGACATGGTCAAGAAGCTGCGGGTCTCGGTGGCGCTGCAGCCGATCGCGACCGCCTTGTTCGCCAATTCGCCGTTCACGGAAGGCAAGCCCAACGGCTTCTTGTCGTTCCGCTCCGAAATCTGGCGCGACACCGACAATGCACGCGCCGGAATGCTGCCCTGGGCGTTCGAGGACGGCATGGGGTTCGAGCGCTGGGTCGATTATGCGCTCGACGTTCCCATGTACTTCGTCAAGCGCGGCGACGAATACATCGACGTCGCCGGATCGTCGTTCCGCGATTTCTTCGCCGGCAAGAATTCGGCGTTTCCCGGCGAGCGTCCGACGCTGTCGGACTGGGCCAACCATCTGTCGACGATCTTCCCCGAGGTGCGGCTGAAGCGCTATCTGGAAATGCGCGGCGCCGACGGCGTGCCGTGGGGCCGGCTGCCGGCGCTGCCGGCGTTCTGGGTCGGCCTGCTCTATGACGACGTCAGCCTGGACGCCGCCTGGGACATCGCCAAGCACTGGACGGCGCAGGAGCGTCAGGCGCTGCGCGACGAGGTCCCGCGCATGGGTTTCAAGGCGAGAATCAGGGATCGCTATCT
>JBAUUA010000822.1:0-3204 GCA_049582465.1 Bradyrhizobium sp.
TATCGCCGCGGCTACAAGTTCTCGACCTATGCGACGTGGTGGATCCGGCAGGCGATCACCCGCTCGATCGCCGATCAGGCGCGCACCATCCGCATTCCCGTGCACATGATCGAGACCATCAACAAGATCGTGCGCACCTCGCGCCAGATGCTCAACGAGATCGGCCGCGAACCCACTCCCGAAGAGCTCGCCGAAAAGCTCGGCATGCCGCTGGAGAAGGTCCGGAAAGTTCTGAAGATCGCGAAGGAGCCGCTCTCGCTCGAAACGCCCGTCGGCGACGAGGAAGATTCGCATCTCGGCGATTTCATCGAGGACAAGAACGCGATCCTGCCCATTGATGCTGCGATCCAGTCCAACCTGCGCGAAACCACCACCCGGGTGCTGGCCTCGCTGACCCCGCGCGAAGAACGCGTCTTGCGCATGCGCTTCGGCATCGGCATGAACACCGACCACACGCTGGAAGAAGTCGGCCAGCAGTTCAGCGTGACGCGCGAACGCATCAGGCAGATCGAGGCAAAGGCGCTGCGCAAGCTGAAGCATCCGTCGCGGTCAAGGAAGCTGCGGAGCTTCCTGGATAACTGACCATCCCGTCACCCTGAGGAGCCGCGCAGAGCGCGGCGTCTCGAAGGGCGACGGCCCCGCTGTTGCCCATCCTTCGAGGCTCGCTGCGCTCGCACCTCAGGATGACGACGCAGGGCAATAGTTCCAAGACCGTCATTGCCGGGCTTGACCCGGCAATCCATCGAACAAAAGCGGCGGGCGAAAGCCCGCCGTTCTTCTTTGGCGATTTGAAGCGCGGGGAGGGCGTTAGCGTTGCCGGCCTGCCGGCGCGAGGCCTCGGCTCAACTCCTGCGCCACCAGCCGTGGCGGACCGCCGCGCGGCCCTTCATCTTCCTTCGGCGGCATTCCCGTGGCCATGATCGCCGTCCCCATCGCCGCCGAGCCGAACGTCACGACGAACCCGAACAGCAACAGCCCAAGCGCAGTGCCGGGCGACGAGTCGGCGAAGATCAGATCGCGCAAGTGATAGGGATCGAGCACCAGCAGGCCGCCGACCAACAACGCCGCTACCGCCATTCCAGCTGCGAGGTTGATCGCAAGCAGCCGGAACAGCGGCACGCGCAGGAATGCTAAGCGGGGGGGCCGTTGTTCCTTGCTTCGTACGGTGTCCGACATCGCAGTTTGCCTCTCCAGGCAATTCTATCAGATGCGAACTCACGGCGCCACCAGCTCCACTCTGCGGTTCAGCGCCCGGCCCGCATCGCTGGCATTGGACCCCACCGGCGCCAGAAAGCCGACGCCCGCGGTGCGCAGCCTCCCTTGCGCGATGCGATAGCTCTTCACGAGTTCGGCGGCGATCGCCTCGGCGCGGCGGCGCGACAGGTCGAGATTGTAGTCGTAGGCGCCCTGGTTGTCGGTGTGGCCGACGATGAAGACGCTGAGCTGCGGCTGTCCCGTGAGGAGCTTCGCGATCTGGTCGAGCGTCGGGCGGCTTTCGGGCTTGATCACCGTCTTGTCGGTGTCGAAATAGATGCCGTAGAGCGCGATGTGGCCGGTCTCGCCGAGGCCCTTCGCCATCGCCGCCGCATCCACCATCTTGTTTTCGATCGCGCCGAGTTCGGCGACGGTGAGCTGCGCGTGGATCTCGCGGTTGTTCTCGCTGACGACGACGCTGGCATAGGTCTCGCGCCCGCCCTCGACCTTGTGACCCGCATAGTAATGATAGTTGAAACCGTCCACCCACATCTGCGGGATCGGCAGCACGTCGATGGCTTCGGTGAAGGGGATGCCGCCGCAGGCGTCGGTGTCGCAGGCGACCAGCGTTTCATAGCCGGCCTTCGCCAGTTGCGTCTCGAAATTGCGCGACACTTCGAGAATGGAAGGCCCGGGCTTGGTGGCATACGCGATGCGGGTGATGCGGCCTTCCAGCCGCCGCGCATCTGCCGGGTTGCCGTCCCTAAAGGCGGCTCCCTGCATGCGCGCGGCGTCGAAATCCTTGACCTGATAGCCCGTGATCACGCTGCCGGCGAAGCGGCCGATGCCGGGGAAATCCCTGGCGCCCGCGACATCGCGGGTCTGCGCGGCGGCGCCGGTCGCGTGAAATGCGAGGGCGAACAGGAGGACGAACGGCCGGAATATCTTGTGGGGAGGAACCATTGGTAAAATCTCTGCATTTTAAGGGGAAAAGGAACGGGGGTGCGGAAGAGGCGATGCGGAACGTCGGCGCGGGCGGCAGACCATGCACCGTCACTTTACCCAAAATTATGGCCGCGCGTCGTGGCCGCGACATCGGGCCGCTGCCACCCTCGAAGCCCGGCGGTGGACGTGCTAGACCTGCGCCCAGTAGCTCTCGTTTAAGGAATGGCTTTTCCCATGCATTTTTTTCGCCTCGCCTTTGCAGCCATCACCATGCTTGCCGGTCTGAACGCACGGGCCGACGCCGCGCAATGCGGCAGCGGCCCCGGCGGTTTTGAAACCTGGAAGAGCGAGTTCGCCCAGGAGGCGAGGGCCAAGGGGATCGGCGCCTCGGCGATCTCGGCGCTGATGGGGACGAACTACGCCAGCGCCACCATCGCCGCCGACCGCGGCCAGCGCAGCTTCAATCTCTCGCTCGACGCCTTTCTCGCCAAGCGGGGCGCGGCGACCATCGTGGCGCGCGGGCGCAAATTGAAGCAATCGCAGGCAGCGATGTTTGCCTCCATCCAGCAGCGTTACGGCGTGCCGCCGGGCCCGCTGATCGCGATCTGGGGAATGGAGACGGGTTTTGGCAGCCAGCGCGGCAATCAAAACATGCTCTCCTCGATCGCGACGCTGGCCTATGACTGCCGGCGCTCGGCCTATTTCACCGAGCATCTCTACGCGGCGCTGCAATTGATCGAGCGCGGCGCGCTGTCACCGGCGCAGCGCGGCTCCATGCACGGCGAAGTCGGCCAGACCCAGTTCATGCCGAAGAACATCCTGGCCTATGGCATCGGCAATCTCGACAATGCTGCCAACGCGCTGAGCTCGACAGCGAATGTCCTCAAAGCCCATGGCTGGCGCGCAGGCGCCGGCTACCAGCCGGGAGAGCCCAACTTCGCGGCCATCCAGGAGTGGAATGCCGCAGGCGTCTATCAGAAGGCCATCGCGCTGATGGGCCGCCAGATCGACGGCGGCGAGTGAGGGATTGCGCCTCCGCCGTCGTCCCGGCCTTGAGCCGGGACC
>JBAUUA010000823.1:0-2927 GCA_049582465.1 Bradyrhizobium sp.
CGAATGAATTGCCATAGCCGCCGACGCCGGCGACCACGCCGGAAACCAGATGGCGCGTTTTCGGATGCTCCGGCGCGCCGAACGAGAGCGCATTGAGGCAGGCAATGGGCCGCGCGCCCATCGTGAAGACGTCGCGCAAGATGCCGCCGACGCCGGTGGTCGCGCCCTGGTACGGCTCAATGTAGCTCGGATGGTTGTGGCTCTCCATCTTGAAAACCACCGCCTGGCCGTCGCCGATGTCGATGACGCCGGCGTTCTCGCCCGGCCCCTGGATCACCCAGGGCGCCTTGGTCGGCAGGCCCTTCAGGTGCAGCCGTGAGGACTTGTACGAGCAGTGCTCGTTCCACATCGCCGAGAAGATCCCGAGCTCGGTGAAGCTCGGCACCCGGCCGATCAGCTTCAGGATGCGCTCATATTCGTCGGGCTTCAGCCCGTGGCTGGCGACGAGTTCGGGGGTGATCTGCGGCTGGTTCATGAGGCCTTATTAGGGAGATCGGGAGGGGTGGAAAAGGCCTTTTATGGCGCAATTCCGCCCTGTCCAGAGCTTTGCGGGCGGCCATGCGGGCCGGAGGGTTTGCACATCGGGTGTGGATCGGATTTAAGGACTAAATATCTCAAACCAAGGGCCAAATCGCTTGGACGACGTAACCAAATCCGCATTCCACCGCCGCCCCGACCTGCACGTCGAAACATCGGGCGAGTTTGCCGGCTGGCGCACCTGGAGCCGGGACAATTTCGAGACCCATAACGGGCCGTTCTACCACCGCATGGAAGACGACGGCCAAATCCGCTGCGCCTTCCGGGTCGGCAAGAAGCATCTCAACGGCGCCAGCAATGTCCATGGCGGCGCCTTCATGTCGTTTGCGGATTATTGCCTGTTCGCCATCGCCGGGCCGGTTTTGCAGGGGCCGGCGGTGACGGTGTCGTTCGCCTGCGAATTCCTCGACGCCGCGCGCGAGGGCGAACTGGTCGAAGGGTCGGGCGAAATCACCCGCGCAGGAAGTTCGATGATCTTCCTGCGCGGCCTGCTGAAATCGGGCGAGCGTCCGCTGTTCAGCTTTTCCGGCACCATCAAGCGGGTGAAGCGGCGCTCGCTGCCGGTCCCGAGCAACGACGCCAGATAGCGCGGATGCGCCGGGAGCCGCCAAGTTGCCGAACAGCGATACCTCTCCCGCGCCGGCGTCCGATCCGCCCGGCCTGCCGCAGGCCGGTCCCACCTGGCGCGACTATGGCCTGCTGCTGGCGCTGGCGGTGTGCTGGAGCTCCACCTACCCGCTGACCAAGATCGGCATCGGTTCGATCCCTCCGATCACCTTCATCTCGGCGCGCTCGCTGATCGCGGCGCTCTTTCTCCTCATCATCCTGCGCGCGCGCGGAATGCGACTTCCGACCGCTGCCGGCGCCTGGAAGCTGTTCGCCCAACAGCAAACCATCAACTCGACGATCCCGTTTCTGATGATTACCTGGGCGCAGCAATACGTGCCGGCGGCAAGCACCGTGGTGCTGGCCTCGACGACGCCGATCTTTGCCTTCATCATCACCCGGGTCATCACGCGGCATGAACCGGCCACGCCGCTGAAGCTTGCCGGCGCCGTCCTGGGGCTCGCCGGAACCGCCGTGATCATCGGGCTCGATGCGCTGGGCGGCCTTGGCAGCAACATCTTCGCCGAAATTGTCATCCTGCTCGCCACCATCTCGTTTGCGAGCGCCACGATATTCGGACTGCGGCTGTCCGATTACGATCCCATGGTGGTGGCGGCGGGCTCGCTATTGTTCGGCGGTCTGGTGCTGCTGCCGGCGTCGCTCATTATCGACCATCCCTGGACCTTGCGGCCGTCGCCGGAAGCGCTCGCCGCCACCTTCACGATGGGGATTTTCTCCAGTTCGCTCGGGCTGATGCTGTTCTACATGTGCCTGATGCGGCTCGGCACGCTGACCACCAATGCGCAGGGCTATTTGCGCATTCCCATCGGCGTCGGCCTGTCGGTCGTACTGCTCGGCGAGTCCTTGCCCTCGAACCTTGCGCTCGGACTGCTGCTCGTCATGGCCGGCGTCGCCGCCATGACCGTCCCCGCCGGCGGCTACGGGCACCGCATCGACCGCTTTCGGGCGAGGATCAGGGATTGGCGGTCGGCGCCGACCGGGGAATGAACCGGACGCGGACGCCTGTTCTCGGGCGGCAGTTTGCGCTGGCGGTAGCCTTGGCGCCGTCGCGCGGGCTACGCCGCGCGATCCAGATGCGCGACGAGGCCTGCGAACAGCCCGCGGCCATCGGTGCAGCCCATGATGTCTTCGACGTGGTTTTCCGGATGCGGCATCATGCCGAGCACGTTGCCCCTGTCGTTGACGATCCCGGCGATCGAATGCGCGGCGCCGTTGATGTTGGAGGGCTCGTCGACCGCGCCTTCGGGCGAGCAGTAGCGGTAGAGCACCCGCCCCTCGCCCTCCAGCCGCTTCAGCGTCTCTTCGTCGGCCTCGTAATTGCCCTCGCCATGAGCGATCGGCACGCGGATGACCTGACCGGCATTGTAGCCGCGCGTGAACGGGGTATCGGATCGCTCGACCCGCAGATGCACGTCATGGCAGATGAATTTCAGCCGCGCATTGCGCATGAGCACGCCGGGCAGCAGCCCGGCCTCGCAGAGGATCTGAAAGCCGTTGCAGACGCCGAGCACGAGACCGCCATCGGCCGCGAACGCCCGCACCGCGTCCATCACGGGCGCGCGCGCGGCGATCGCCCCGCAGCGCAGATAATCGCCGTAGGAGAATCCGCCGGGCACCACCACGAGATCGGTGCCCTTGGGCAGCGAGGTCTCGGCGTGCCAGACCATCGCGGGCTCATGGCCCGAGATCAGTTTCAGCGCGCGCGCCATGTCGCGTTCGCGATTAATTCCGGGAAAGACGAGAACGGCGGATTTCATTGGTCG
>JBAUUA010000824.1:0-4717 GCA_049582465.1 Bradyrhizobium sp.
TGCGCTGGCATGACGGCTATGATTTTCCGGCCGCCCGCGACGGCGAAGTGATCCGCGATACCATCAAGACCGGAATGCCGCAGCCGTCGGAATTCCTGGTGTTCAACACCCGCCGTCCGATGTTCTCCGATGTCCGCGTGCGCCAGGCGCTGACGCTGCTGTTCGACTTCGAATGGATCAACCAGAACTACTTCTTCGGGCTCTACGGTCGCTCGGCGAGCTACTTTGCTGGCTCCGAACTGTCGGCCTATGGCCGGCCCGCCGACGATCGCGAGCGCGAGTTGCTGAAGCCCTACGCATCGCACCTGCGCGCGGATATTCTCGACGGCAGCTACCGCCTTCCCGTCAGCGACGGCTCGGGGCGTGACCGCGCCACGCTGCGCCGCGCGCTGACGCTGTTATCGCAGGCCGGCTACGATCTCGACGGCACGGTGCTGCGGCAGCGCGCGACCAAAGCCGCCCTCAGCTTCGAGATCCTGGTGACGACGCGCGACCAGGAACGGATCGCGCTGGCGTATCTGCGCGATCTGAAGCGCGCGGGCATCGAGGCCACGGTGCGCGCGGTCGACCCGGTACAATTCGACCAGCGCCGGCTCGGTTTCGACTTCGACATGATCCAGAACCGCTGGGATCAATCGCTGTCGCCCGGCAACGAACAGTCCTTCTACTGGGGCAGCGAGGCCGCCGGCATCCCGGGCACGCGAAACTACATGGGGGCCAAGGACCCTGCCATCGACGCCATGATCGCGGCCATTCTGGAGGCGCGGGAGCATCCCGCCTTCGTCTCGGCGGTCCGGGCGCTGGACCGGGCCCTGATGTCCGGCTTTTACGCTATCCCTGTGTTTAACGTTCAGGAGCAATGGATCGCGCGGTGGAATATGGTAGAACGGCCCAAGGCTGTCGCTTTGACCGGCTATCTCCCGGAAACCTGGTGGCGGAGGCCGGACCGGCAACCGAAGTAATCCCGTGATCCAGAACACCATATCTCCGACGCTTGATGTATTGTTTCGGCGGATCCGGGCGCGAAAGCCGGACGCGCTGGCGCTGCTCGATCCCCTCAACAAGACGCGCGTCACAGGGCAGCCCGCAAAGCGCCTAACGTTTGCCGGGGCCGACCGCGCGATCTCGGCGCTGGCGGCGCACTTCATCGAAGCCGGCCTGCCGAACAATTCTGTAATCGCAATTCAGCTGCCGAACACCGTCGAACTCGCGCTGACGGTGCTTGCCGCGCACCGCGCCGGTCTCGTTGTCGCGCTGTTTCCGCTGCTGTGGCGGCAGGCCGAGTTGACAGTTGCCCTCAATCGCACCGGGGCGCGTGCGATCGTGACGTCGAGCAGGATCGACGGCGTCAATCATGCCGATCTCGCGATGAACGCCGCCGCCGAAGCGTTTTCGATCCGCCATGTCTGCGGCTTCGGCACGGAGCTGCCCGAAGGCATGGCCTCGCTCGACATGGCCATCGAAAATCAATCCACCACCACCCGCCCCGTCGTGGAGGACGGCCGCAAGGCCGCGATCATTTCATTCGATGTGACGGCTGACGGCTTCCGTCCGGTGCCGCGAACGCATCTGCATCTCATGGCCGGCGCGCTGGCCCTGTCGCTCGAAAGCGACCTGCCGCAAGGCGCGACCGTGATGTCGGCGTTTGCGCCGACCTCGTTCGCGGGACTGGCAGCCTCGCTGGCGGTCTGGCTGCTGACGGGGGGAACGCTGGCGCTGCACCATCCGTTCGACAGCGAGGTGCTCGAGCAGCAGATCAACGAGCAATTCTGCGATACGCTGATTGCGCCGGCGCAGCTGGCCATGCGACTGGGCGAAACCGACATGGCCTCGCGGCTGCCGACCTTGCGCAACGTGATCGGCCTTTGGCGCGCGCCGGAACAGGTCGCGTCGAGCCCGGTCTGGACGGCGGAGAAAGCTGCTCTGACGGATATCTATCTGTTCGGTGAAGCCGGCCTGTTCGGCGCCCGCCGCAAGGGGGACGGCGCGCCGGCGCCGATCATGCCGGGAGCGCAGGGCGTGCCGCGCGAAACCCTGGGCTCGTCGATCGCGGGCGAAATCTTTCTGACGCCAAAGGGGACGCTGGCATTGCGTGGACCGATGGTGACGCCTGCGGCCTACGCCCCTCCCCGGCCAGCCAGCGACTCGCTGGTGGCGGCGGAGCCGCCGCGCGATTTCGTCGATACCGAATATGCGGCGCGGATCGATCGTTCGACAGGCGCCATCTGCATTACCGCGCCGCCCTCGGGCATCATGGCCGTCGGCGGCTACCGGTTCCTGTCACAGGACCTGCAGGAATGGGCGCGAAGGCTCGGACAGGGAGCGCTGTTGACGGCATTGCCCGACCGCCTCAGCGGCCATCGGCTCGCCGGGCGCGCCCAGGACAATGCCCGCGCCCGCGATGCGCTGAGCGAACTCGGCCTTAACCCGCTGATGGTGGAAGCCTTTCGCGAGCGGACCGGCCAGGCCTAATCCAAGTCGAAGGTTCGCGTTGACACACCATTAAGGCCGGCAAACTACGATCCCGCGCACCATTCGATCGCGTCGATCCGAGTTTCCAGATGTCCCAGCAAGGCCCGATCATCGTCGTAGCGAGCGCGAAGCGGCCGCTTTTTGCCGGCGTGCTCGACGATGCGAAGCTGTTTCCGGTCATCAACACCAGCTGGGCCGACGCCTCCCGCGCGGTTGCGCAAATGGCGCCGGCTGCAGTTCTGGTCGCTTCATCCGAAGCCGCCGAGCCCGATCTCGATGCGCTCGCCAGGCAGGTTGCCGCGACAAAACCCTATCTTCCGCTGATCGCCGTCGATCCCACGGCGGCGCTGCCCGCAAACGCCATCCCTTTCACCCAGAACGGCGGCAATTTCGATCGCCTGCTGGCGCGGCTGCGCGCCGCATTGCGGGTGCGGACCCTGCATTCCACGGTGCTGCGCCGGCTGAATGGCGATCCGGCCGCGCGCGCGGCGCTCGACGATAGCAATCCCGCGCGGGATGCCACCGTGCTCTTGATCGGCCGCGGCGCGGGCTACCCGTCGCTCTCGGTGGCGCTCGGCGAGCGGATGGGCGTGGTCGGCGCGCTCTCGCTCGAAGCGGCGGCGAAACACCTCAACGTCCGCGACATCGACGGCATCGTGCTCGGCGAAGGGTTTACGCCGCGTGTGGAGGACGCGTTCCTCACCGTGCTGGCCGAGGACGCGCGCTTCCGCAACCTGCCGGTCGTGCTGACGTCGGGTGCCTTGGCGCCGGCATACGATCTGCCCAACCTCGAAATCATCGCCGGCGAATCCGCAGCGGTCGCGGCCAATGCGCTTCCGCTGATCCGTCAGCATGCCTTCGAGACCCATCTCGGCCGCATGCTCAAATCGATCGAGGCCGGCGGCCTCCTGGATTCGCGAACCGGGCTGCTGGCGCCGGCCGCGTTCAAAATCGATTTCGTCACCGCGGTTTCCCAGACGCTGTCGCATGGCGGCGGCTTGTCGGTGGCGCGCTTTGCCTTCGATCCGGGCCACCCGCGCGCGCAACTCGACGGCGCCCGGATTCTCAGCCGCCTGATGCGGCAAATGGATTTTGGCGTGGCCCAGAATGACGGCTCCGTCATCGTGGTGTTCACCGAAACCGACCTGCGCACGGCGCACGCGATCTCGCGGCGCCTCACCAGCGTGATGCGCCATACCAGCCATGGCAAGCGCGACGCACGGTCGGAACCGACCGTGACGGTCGCGACGCTGTCGCCATCGGACACCGCCAAATCGCTGCTGGCGCGGCTCACCGAGGAAGCCCGCCGCGCGGCGTCGTGAATTCGAGACGGTCATTGCGAGGAGCGTAGCGACGAAGCAATCCATCTTTCAGTTTGCCGTGTTCTGGATTGCTTCGCTTCGCTCGCAATGACGTTGAGGGTTCACGACACACCTTATGCCGCCTTGCGGTCCTCGGCGAGGTTGGCGAGCTGGCGCATGATTTCGGTGGTGCCGGCCAGCCGCTCCTCCGGCGTCTGCCATTCCTGGAAGAACACCACCTTCATGTCCGGCCGCACACGCGCCGCCTGACCGTGCTGGCGGATGAAGTAGACGAGGCGATCCGGCTGCGCGAACTTGTTGTCGCGGAAGGTGATGACCGCGCCCTTCGGCCCGGCGTCGACCTTCTCGACATTGGCTCTCCGGCAATAGTTCTTGATCGCGGCGATCTTGAAGAGATAGCGCACCTCGTCCGGCAGTACGCCGAAACGGTCGCGCAGCTCGGCGCCGAAATTGTCGATCTCGTCATCGGTTTCGAGATCGGCAAGCCGGCGGTACAGCGACAGCCGCACCGAGAGGTCGGCGACATAGTCTTCCGGGATCAGCACGGGCATGCCGACGGTGATCTGCGGCGACCAGCGGTCGGCGGCCGGCTCGACCACGCCGGCCTTGAGGTTGAGGATCGCCTCCTCCAGCATCGACTGATAGAGTTCGAATCCGACTTCCTTGATGTGGCCGGATTGTTCCTCGCCGAGCAGATTGCCGGCGCCGCGGATGTCCAGATCGTGCGAGGCGAGCTGGAAGCCGGCGCCCAGCGTTTCCAGCGACTGCAGCACCTTGAGCCGGCGCTCGGCCTGCGCGGTGATCTTCTGCTGCGCCGGCAGCGTGAACAACGAGTAGGCCCGCAGCTTCGAGCGCCCGACCCGGCCGCGCAACTGGTAGAGCTGCGCCAGCCCGAACATGTCGGCCCGGTGCACGATCAGCGT
>JBAUUA010000825.1:0-5366 GCA_049582465.1 Bradyrhizobium sp.
GGCCGGTTGCCGATGATGATGCCGGCGAGATAGACCGCGAGAAACCCCGAGGCGTGCGCGATCTGCGCGCCGCCGAAGATCACCAGTGCCGCGGTCGCCACGAACGGTGCGTGCAGGCCCTGCGGCAACGCCACGCGATTGAGCGCCAGCACCACCAGACGGCCGCCGATCACGCCGACGATGGCCCCCAGCACCGCCTCGCGGGCCAATTCCAGCAACACATGCCATGCCGAGCTGTGGCCGACCGAAATCAGTTCGACCAGCATCAGCGTCAGAAACACCGCGAAGGGATCGTTGGTGCCGGATTCGGCCTCCAGCGTCGCGCCGACGCGGGGCCGCAGCCGCAGGCCTTGCGCATGTACCAGCAGAAACACCGCCGCCGCGTCGGTCGACGCCACCACGGCGCCCACCAGCAGCGCCTCGGTCCAGTTGAGGTCGAGCACATAGCGGGCGACCGGTGCGGTGATCATCGCGGTCAGGAGCACGCCGACCGTCGCCAGCGCCATCGACGGCAACAGCACCGCGCGGATGGTCTGAAAGCGCGTGCGCAGGCCGCCGTCGAACAGGATCAGCGCCAGCGCCACCGAGCCCACCAGGTAGGTGGTACGGACGTCATCGAAGCGCACCTGGCCGGGCCCGGAATCGCCGGCCAGCATGCCGATCAGGAGAAACACCAGCAGCAGCGGCGCGCCGAAGCGCAGCGCCAGCAGGCTCGACAGGATGCCTGCCATGACCAGAACGGCGCCGAGAAGAATGGCTATGCTGACCGAGTCGAGAGACGCCAAAGGGCCTCGCAAACCAAAGCAAATACTTGCAATTGCATCCTTATCGTCGCCACACTTCGACGCCAACCCATTTCTGCGGCTAGCGACAAAGTGCCCGGTTTTCCGGCCTTTCCTGCCGCGTCCGCGTGGCGTAGCGATGGCGCCAGGGCCGTGCTTATGGGAATCTGCCGGGTATTCGAATCAAGTTTGTTCGACGAGGCGCGCTTTGAGATGAGAATTTGCCGATGGAGCTGAACGACATCATCGATTTCCTGCACGCCGCCGGGCAATCGGTCGGCGCCGAGGTCACATCGCCCTGGTTCTATCTGCAGTTCGGCCTGATGCTGGCCGCCGCCGGCATTGCCTTCGCGGCCGACGCGACCATTCGCGCACGCATCGACATGACCTCGTTCGCGATGGGCTGGCCGCTGCCATTGCGGCACTTCGCCCGCGTGCTGGTCGGCAGCGCCTCCACCGCGGTGTTTGCGATCCTGGTGATCGCTGAGCGCATCGCGATGTACCATTCGACCTGGCCGAGCCGGAGCTATCTCTTGATGGTGGCCGCCAAGCTCGCGCTGGCCTGGCTGGTGATCCGCCTCGTCACTTCGGTGATCCGCAACGCCTTCATCGTCAAGCTGGTGTCGATCTCGGCATGGGTGGTGGCGGCGCTGAGCATCATCAACCAGCTCGACCCGGCCATCGACGCGCTCGACTCGGTCTCGATCGTGCTCGGCGGATTGCGGCTGACGCCGTTGCTGGTGATCAAGCTCGGGGGGCTGCTGGTCGCCGCGCTGTGGCTGACCAACATCGCCAGCAATTTCGTCGAAAGCCGGATCAACCAGTCCGCCGACCTGACGCCGTCGATCCAGGTGCTGCTGGTCAAGATGATCCGGATGGGATTGATGGTGCTGGCGATCACCATCGCCATGGGCGCGGTCGGCATCAACCTATCGGCGCTGGCGGTGTTCTCCGGCGCGGTCGGCGTCGGTATCGGTATCGGCCTGCAGAAGATCGTCGCCAATTTCATCTCGGGCATCATCCTGCTCGCGGACAAGTCGGTGAAACCCGGCGACCTCGTCACCATCGGCGACTCTACGGGGCGCATCAGTGCGATGAAGACGCGCTATATCTCGGTCGCCGCCGGCGACGGCCGGGAATTTTTGATCCCGAACGAGGATCTGGTGACGCAGAAGGTCGTCAACTGGACCTACACTGACAAGAATACGCTGGTGAAGGTCGTCTTCGGGACCAATTACGACGCCGATCCGAAGCTGGTCTGCAAGCTCGCCGTCGACGTCGCGGCGGCGGCCAAGCGCGCCATCAAGGGCAAGCCGCCGAACTGCATCCTGACCGAATTCGCCGAGGCCGGGATGAAGTTCGCCCTGACCTTCTGGATCGCCGACCCCGACGGCATGGACAATGTGAAGAGCGACGTGATGCTGGCGCTGTGGGACGCCTTCAAGCGGGAAGGCATCCGGGTGCCCTACCCGGTCCGCGAAATCCGCATCCGCGGCGGCGCGCTGCCGGTCGAGACCACGGTGGAGGTTTCGAATTGATACAGGCGGACGCCCCCACGCCGCCAGACCGCGAGTTCCCTGCCAATAACAACCATTTCGCGACAAAGGCCCGGCTTGCTACTGCCGGTCCCGATCATTAAATTGGGGTTCAAATCATCCCTCGCCGCACGAAGATCCGCCCATGAGCTACATCGAAGCCTCCGATACCTCCTTGCGAAAAACCGGGCAGATCAAGCTGCATGGACCGAGCGGCTTTGCCGGCATGCGCAAGGCAGGCGCGCTGGTCGCCAAATGCCTGGATGAGCTGACCGATATCGTCAGGCCGGGACTGCCGACCTCGGAGATCGACGAATTCGTCCGCACCTTCGCCTTCAGCCATGGCGCCTACCCGGCGACGCTGATGTATCGCGGCTATCGCTATTCGACCTGCACCTCGATCAACCACGTGGTCTGCCACGGCATGCCCGGCGACCGCGCGTTGAAGGAGGGCGACATCGTCAATATCGACGTCACCTTCATCGTCGACGGCTGGTATGGCGATTCCAGCCGGATGTATGCGGTCGGCCCGATCGCCCGCAAGGCCGAGCGGCTGATCGAGGTGACCTATGAGGCCATGATGCGCGGCATCGCGGCGGTCAAACCCGGCGCCACCACAGGCGACATCGGCCACGCCATCCAGAGTTTTGTCGAGCCGCAGGGCATGAGCGTGGTGCGCGATTTCTGCGGCCATGGCCTCGGCCGCATGTTCCATGACGAGCCCAACATCATCCATATCGGCCGGCCCGGCGAGGGCGTGGTGCTGAAGCCCGGCATGTTCTTCACCATCGAGCCGATGATCAACCTCGGCAAGCCGCATGTGAAGATATTGTCCGATGGCTGGACCGCGGTGACCCGCGACCGCTCGCTGTCGGCGCAGTTCGAGCATTCGGTCGGCGTGACCTCGACCGGCGTCGAGATCTTTACCCTCTCGCAGCGTCATAACGAGAAGCCGCCGGCAGCGGCCTGATCGGCCCCCGCCGTCGTCCCCGCGAAAGCGGGGACCCATACGCCGCGGCCCCGCGTTTTGGCACGGTGGCCGACGGCTATTGCTCCAACGAACGACGGTGGTTATGGGTCCCTGCTTTCGCAGGGACGACAATTTGGGTTTGGCTTTCGCGCGACAAGTCAGAGGATCAATCGCCGCCTCTGGTACGACGCACGAGTTCGCCGGCTTCGTAATTTTCGCCGATCGACATGGCGCAGATGCGCGAGAGGTGGACGTAGGGAAGTCCGGTTTCCCCGGCCCAGGCGTTGAACTGCGCCTGCACCTTGGCAAGATCCGTCTTCGATTTGACCTCCTCGGCGACGTCCAGTCCCGCATCGCGCAGGCAGGCAACGACGTCCTTCGACGTGACAAAGCCGTCCCAGCCGAGGAACCGCAGCAGCATCTGGCCGGTATTGCCGCCGAGCCGGCTGCCGCGTTTGGCCAGCAAATTCAGCAAGCCGATCTCGTCGGAAGAAGGCCACTTCGCCAGGAAGCGGCCGAAGCTGCCGTGTTCTTTCGCGATCTCCTGCAGGAAGCGGGCGTTATCCCGCACCGACATGATCTTTGCGCCGTTGCGCACGATGCGCGTATCGCTCGTGAGCTTCTCCCAGAATTCATCGGGCTTGAAAGCCAGCTTGGCCGGCTGAAAGCGCAGGAAGGCCTGCTCGAATCCCGGCCATTTGGCCTCGATCACGCTCCAGGCAAAGCCCGCGCAAAACACCCGCCTCGCCATCTCGGCAAGCACGCGGTCATCCCCGAGCTTGATCAGGGATTTCGGATCCGGGACCGGCGGCAGCAGTTTCTTGAGCGCCGGCGCTCCTCCTTTCCGCTTCTCGGCGCGGGCGCGGATGGTTTTGAATGGCGTCACGCGGCGAAGGCCCTTTCCCTCTGCTGGCGGAAGCCGTTCCGCCCCGCCTCGATCCTAGCGCCGGGGCGGCTGCGATGACAATGTGACCCGGGCAAACGCCGGGATCGGGCATTGCGGCGGCGCAATTCCTGACACTTCCCGGTTGCAAAAACTGGCTGGCGCGGCATGGTTGGCATCGATGGCCGCCGATACCAACGAGACACAGGATCAGCCCGCCGAAGCGCCGCACTATCACGGCCATCGCGAGCGGCTGCGCGAGCGCTTTCACAACGCAGGACCGGATGCACTGAGCGATTACGAGCTGCTGGAAATGGCGTTATTCCCGGCGCTGCCGCGGCGCGACACCAAGCCGTTGGCGAAAGCCCTGCTCAAAAAATTCGGCTCCTTTGCCGAAGTCGTTCACGCGCCGGAGACACGGCTGCGGGAAATCAAGGGAATCGGGGATGCGTCGATCAACCAGCTCAAACTGATCGCCGCCGCCGCCAGCCGCGTTGCCAAAGGCCAGGTGCAGCAACGCACGTTGCTGTCGTCATGGAACGATGTGATCGACTATTGCCGCACCACGATGGCGTTCGCCGACAAGGAGCAGTTCCGCCTGCTGTTCCTCGACAAGCGCAACCAGCTGATCGCGGACGAGGTGCAGCAGACCGGCACCGTCGACCACACGCCGGTCTATCCGCGCGAGGTGATCAAGCGCGCGCTGGAATTATCCGCTACCGCGATCCTGCGGGTGCATAACCACCCCTCCGGCGACCCGACGCCGTCGCAGGCCGACATCCAGATGACAAAGGCGATCATCAACATCGCCGGCCCGCTCGGCATCGCCGTGCACGACCACATCATCGTCGGCAAGAACGGTCATGCCAGCATGAAGGGATTGCGGCTGATCTAGCTATCGCCTGCATTTACCATTTATTAACTCTCCGCTTCGCGCTTCGGCGAATGCGTGAGACAGTGGTTCATCGGATGAGAGGGGGGTAGCTCATTCTCGAATGAGAGGGGATCGATGATGAATCAGCTAGCAGAGCGGATGAGGGTCGCGGCTCTTTCGATGAGCCCGGAGCACCTGATCGACAAATTTCTGGACTGGCTCGAGGAACTGAGGGGCGCGATGGCGCTGGCTGAAATTGACGGTTTGGCCCGCAACGAGGCGCGTACCAAGGTGCTGTTCGATTGACTCGGCGGCCAGAGCG
>JBAUUA010000826.1:0-3142 GCA_049582465.1 Bradyrhizobium sp.
GTTCATGGGCGGTTCATTTCAAAGCCAGTAACCCAGTAAGGCCTGTCAGATCCGATGCCCTTAGCCCGAGGAGACTCTCATGCGTGAGTTCAGTCGCCCCGCCGCTCTCGCGTTGAGTATTGCGTGCCTTGCGGTCTCGATCGCCGCTGTTTCCGGCGGCAGCGCGTTGGCGCAGGCCAAGCAGCAACCGGCCGCCGGCCAGGCCGCGCCCTCGCCCGGCCAGCCGCCGGCGCTGAAGCAGATGGCGCTGACAGAAAAGCAGATCCAGGGCGTGCTGGCTGCGCAAAAGGATATGGATGCGATCACCGCCAAGCTGCCGGAAAACGCCGCGCCGGATGCCAAGGTCACCGCGCAGCTCGACGCCGTCGCCAAGAAGAACGGCTTTGCGAGCTATGACGAATACAACGACGTCGTCGACAATATCAGCCTGGTGCTCGGCGGCTTCGACCCCGCGACCAAGAAATATGTCGGCTCGGAGGCCGTGCTCAAGACGCAGATCGCGCAGGTTGAGGCCGACAAGAAGATGTCGCCCAAGGACAAGAAGGAAGCGCTCGCCGATCTCAACGAGGCGCTGAAGGCGCCGGCGCCTGCGATCGAGAACAAGGGCAATATCGATCTCGTCGGAAAATATTACGACAAGCTCGCCGACGCGCTGGGCGGCGACGAGCAGTAAGGCGCTCTATCCCTGTTCAATATCGTCGTCCTGGCCGCCCCTCGGGACGACGGCACCGTCTTGTACGATCTCGTCGGTTCAACCCACCCCGCCGAACCTCGCTTCCATCGCCCGCCGCGTCTTGACAGTCTCGTCACCGGCATCGATCTCGACGTCGCTCCAGCGCAACACCGCGCCGTGGGCGATGTCGTTCTTCAGTTTGACCCGGTGCGCAAGCCCGATCGGCAGCGCGCCGGCCTTCAGACTTGCCGCCGCCGGCATCAGTCGGCCCCACACCGTATAGCCGCCTTCGCCGTCGAGCATTTCTCCCGCGCGCAGATCACGTTTTGCGACGGCAGCGACGTCGCCGCGAAAACCATGCGGCTGCCCGGTCGGCTCGCCGCGCAAGGCCGCCGACAGAATCGAGATGTTCAGCTCGAGCCCGATCAGATGGTAGGGCTTGTACATCGCCGCGTAGCGGCCGCTGGCGTCGGTCTTCAGCCCGTATTGCCTGAAACAGTCGGCGGCATAATCGTTCGGCGCTTCCAGCACGACATAGACGCCCCAGCGCAGATCCCGGAATACCGGACGGCCGTCACGTTCCAGCGACGACACCACTTCCACCACGCCTGCTCTCTCCAATACGCCGCCCTTATCGCGTGGCCGCATCACATGCGGCAGATCGTCGACGCCGCAGGGCGGAAACAACAATCCGTCGGCCGGCACATCCAGGCCGGTTGCGTTCGCGATCGCCGCCATTTCGATCGCCGATTTGGTGCCGTCCAGAAACGAGTTGAACATCTGCGGGTTCATCCCGGCCGACTGCGCTTCGGCTGCGGTCAGCCCGTAATGGCTCCAGACATCAGCCGGCGTCACGTCATGATAGATCGGCAGGTATTTCGTGCCCTTGCCGGCCGCGACGACGCGGAATCCGGTGGCGCGCGCCCAGTCTACCAACTCCGCGGTCAGGGCCGGCTGGTCGCCATAGGCCAGCGAATAGACCACGCCGGCCCGGCGCGCTTCCTCCGCCAGCAGCGGCCCGGCCAGCACGTCGGCCTCGACATTGACCATGACGATATGCTTGCCGGCCGCGATCGCTGCGCGCGCATGCCTGATTCCCACTGCGGGATTGCCGGTCGCCTCGACAATCACTTCGATATTTCCAGACGTCGCCTTTGCGCCGTCGGCGGTGAAGCTGGTTGCGGCGATCCGCGCGGCGTCCCAGCCGACGGTGCGGCAGGCCTCGCGCGCGCGTTCGGGGTCCAGATCGACGATCACGGGCACTTCCAGCCCCGGCGTATGCGGCACCTGCGACAGGAACATCGAGCCGAATTTGCCGGCGCCGATCAGCGTCACGCGAACGGGTTTGCCGGCAGCTAGGCGGGCGCTGAGGAGACGGGCAAGGTTCATGGTTATCCGATCATACTATCAGTTTCCGTCATTCCGGGGCGCGCGTTGGCGCGAGCCCGGAACCCATCCTCCCGATGGTGGTTATGGATTCCGGGCTCGACGCTTGCGCGTCGCCCCGGAATGACGAGGTCGTTCTACTCCGCCGCCTGCCGCTGCGCCCGCGCCAGCCGCAGCAACGCGTCGTCGTCCACGGTCTGAATCGGCGTGAAATCGCGATGCGCGATATATTCCGGCCGCGTGGGGTTGCGGATATAATTCGAAACCGCATTCAGCGTCAGATACACGATCTTGCGCGGGTAGGGCGTGATGTTGCCGGCCGAACCGTGCACCAGATTGCCGTGGAACATCAGCATGCCGCCGGGCTTGCCGGTCGGCGCGACAATGCCGCCTTCCCTGACCAGTCGCGTCACGGTTTCCTCGTCCAGCGTCCACAGCGGATAGGAGGTGGTCGCAAGATCGTGCGAGGCCTTGAGGTCGCCGGCAAGCTGGCTCCGCGGCACCAGCATCAAGGGACCGTTGATCGGCATCACCTCGTCGAGGAAGATCGCGATGTTCATCGCGCGCGGCTCTCGCATGCCGTCGTCGCGCTTCCAGGTGCCGTAATCCTGGTGCCATTGCCAGACATCGCCGGTGAAGGCCGATTTGGCGTTGATCTTGTACTGGTGCATGTAGACCTTCTCGCCGAAGATCTGTTCGACCGGATCGATCATGCGCGGATGGGCGCCGAGCAGGCCGAACGCCTCGTTGTAGAGATGCGCGGCAAAGGCGGTACGCGGCGCGCCGCTCTTCTCGCGCCACACCTCCGGGCGATCGGTGTCATAGATGCCCAAGGCCTCGTGCGCCAAAAAGGCCACTTCCTCACGGCTGAACAGCTCCGGCAGGAACAACCACCCTTCGTCGTTGAAGTCGTCGATCTGTTGCTGGGTCAGTTTCATGACATGTCCTCCTGTTGGCTTCTGTCTCTCCCCATGGTGCGGCGCGCGTCTTCGCGCGTCTCGAACCATGAGGCCTCCCGGTTCATCCTCCGGGACGCGGCCAACGAGCCGCTCCCCGGGATGAGGCTGCTAAGCTGCCTCATCG
>JBAUUA010000827.1:0-3654 GCA_049582465.1 Bradyrhizobium sp.
GAGATTGAGCATACCCAGACCCGCGATATGATCACGGCCGATCCCGACGCGGCCCGCGGGCGGTCGTTGTCATGGACATTCCAGCCGATGAACGGCGGCGGCGCCGTCGTGCTTCTCGAAGACATCACCGAACGCCGTAATGCCGAGGCCAGGATCACCCATCTGGCGCGTTACGACGAACTGACCGCGCTTCCCAACCGGGTCAATTTCCGCGACGAGATCGAGCGCCTGCTGATGGTTCCGCACGATGGCGAGCAGTTGTCGGCGCTGCTGTTCATCGACCTCGATCAATTCAAGCAGGTCAACGACACCCTGGGCCATCCCTGCGGCGACCAGCTGCTGTGCGCCGTCGCCGACCGCCTGCGCAACATGCTGCGCCCCGAGGATTTCGTGGCGCGGTTCGGCGGCGACGAGTTCGTGGTGTTTCAGCAGAACATCAGATCGAACGAGGACGCCGCCCATCTCGCGCGACGCATCGTCGACCACCTGAGCGAACGCTATCAGATCGACAACCACCTCGTCGAAATCGGCGCCAGCGTCGGCATCGCGATGACGTCGCCGCACGTCAGCGCCGATACGCTGCTGAAGAACGCGGACATGGCGCTGTATCGCGCCAAGGCGGACGGCCGTGGCACCTATTGTTTCTTCCGCGACGAGATGGCGCAGACCGTCGAGGCACGCCGCATCCTGGAACTGGACCTGCGCAAGGCGCTGGCCAACGAGGAATTCGAGCTGTTCTATCAACCGCTGGTCAATCTCAAGTCCGGGCGGATCGCCACCTGCGAGGCGCTGCTGCGCTGGAATCATCCGGTGCGCGGCACGGTTTCCCCGGTCGATATCATTCCGGTTGCCGAAGACATGGGCCTGATCGTCGATCTCGGCCGCTGGATCCTGCGCAAGGCCTGCATGGAATGCATGAAATGGCCGGAAGGCGTCAGCGTTGCGGTCAATTTCTCGCCGCAGCAGTTCCATCAGCGCGACGTGCTGAGCGAGGTTCGCTACGCGCTCGAGATCTCCGGCCTGTCCGCCGAGCGTCTGGAGATCGAAATCACCGAATCCTCGCTGTTGCGCAATACCCAGCTGACCCATGACGTGTTGTCGCAGTTGCGGAGCCTCGGCGTGCGGATCTCGCTGGACGATTTCGGAACCGGCTATTCGAGCCTGAGCTATCTGCATAATTTCCCGCTGCAGAAGGTGAAGATCGACCGCTCCTTCCTCGAAGGCATCGACACCGATCGGCCGCTGACGCTGTTGCGCGGCGTGGCGCGGCTCTCGGCCGATCTCGGAATGTCGGTCGTGGTCGAAGGCATCGAGACCAACGAACAGCTGGAACTGATCAGCGCCGACGGAACGGTGACCGAGGCGCAGGGCTATCTGTTCAGCCGGCCGGTACCGGCGGTGCGGGTACGCCAGTTGCTGAACGCCTCGCATGGCCGCCGCTCGCCGGACGAGCAGCTCGTCGCCCATTCCATCCGATCGATCGCATAGGCGTTCCGCGGGCAGGCCGCCGGGGAGTTTTCCCGCCCGGCAGGCCGCCGGAGCGATGTCTGGAGCTTCCCAAGAGGTTAACCCTAACAAGGCGATGCGTTTGCATTTCGTTAAGAAGCTGTTAATCTTTTAATCTACGCGTATAAGTTGCTGGGAAGTTGTAAGGAGTACTGCATGAGGTCCGCGGCCCAACCGTCCATTGTGGCTCGTGTTCAGAATCCGGACCTGTTGGATCAAGTCGATTACCGCCTGGCGGAGACGCCGGCGGAAAAGGAGGAGATCTACAACCTTCGGTACCGGGCCTATCTTCGCGAGGGCGCAATCCGGCCTTCCGCCGACCAGCGTGTCGCCGATCAATTCGAGGACGCCCCCAACGCCTGGACCTTCGGCGTTTACTTTCACGGCGAGCTCTACAGCTCGATTCGCGTCAGCGTGCTGACGTCGGAGTGGCGGATGTCGCCGTCGGTCGAACTGTTTGGCGATGTTCTCCACCCTCAGCTCGACAAGGGGCAGATCTTCATCGATTCAACGCGCTTTGTCGCCGATCCCGAGAAGGCGAGGAATTTCCCGGAACTTCCCTATGTGACGGTCAGGCTGGGTTCGATGGCCGGGGTCTATTTCAACGCGGATTACGGGTTGGCCATCGTTCGTCCCGAGCATCAGGCGTTCTATCGCAAGGTGTTTCTGCAGGAGACCTGGTGCGAGCCGCGCTTGTACCCGGGCCTGGTGAAGCCGGTTGGATTGATGGCGGCGCATTTGCCCACAGTCCGTGACAGAGTCCTGGCCCGCTATCCGTTCCTGCGTTCGAGCGCGTTCGAACGGCGGATGTTGTTCCAGCGGCCCGGCGAGCGTCGTCCATCGTCGCCGGCCGTGGTGGTGTCCCCTTTCGACCACGCCTCGATTGTTCCGCAGCAGTCCTGACGAGTTGGCCGGGTTCCCCCGGTACACATCGGGTCTGCCCGTTTTTGAGCCTGCCCATTTTGCGGACAGGTGTTGCAGATCGGCGTCGGACCGGCCCTAAAATCGGTGGTCGGCGCCTCGCATCGGCTTGCCTTCACCCTCGCGCCACATTTACAACCCATTAACCATCGCGGTTGCTTTTCGCCGTTCGTCGGCATTTGATCGGGTCCGACAACATCTCATCAAGGTTGACGGAACGTTCGCTTAACCATCGCCCTGTAGACCGGATGACAGTCTAGAACGTGAGCGTGGAGGCTCCGGAATGAAATATCAGATGCGTATCCTCCAGGGATTGAAGCTGGCCGCGGTGCTCGCGGTGGCGCTGTCGATGGGTGCCTGCGCCAACAAGAATCTCGGCGCCGACGCGATGGCCAATGCGGCGACCCCGGGCAGCCAGCAGGATTTCGTGGTCAATGTTGGCGATCGCGTCTTCTTCGAGAGCGACCAGACCGATCTGTCGCCGCAGGCGATCGCGACCCTGGAGAAGCAGGCGCAATGGTTGCAGACCTACAGCCGCTACGCCTTCACCATCGAAGGCCATGCCGACGAGCGCGGCACCCGTGAATACAACATCGCGCTGGGCGCCCGGCGCGCGCAATCGGTGCGGACCTTCCTGGCCTCGCGCGGCATCGATCCCTCGCGGATGCGGACGATCTCCTACGGCAAGGAACGCCCGGTCGCGGTCTGTAACGACATCTCCTGCTGGTCGCAGAATCGCCGCGCCGTCACGGTCCTGAACGCCAGCTCTTAAGGCGCGATGGTTTTTCGCAAAGTCTGCCGCCGGCGCCCTCGGGCGCCGGTTTTGTTTGGCGCCGTTCTGCTTTCGCCCGCATTTGTTTCAGTCACATTTTTGGCGTACTCCCTCTCTCAAGGTGTTCCGCTTTCGATGTCACGCCGCTTTCGTCGTCAGGCCAAAATGTCATCCATGTTTCATAGAACGACCCGCGCCGTGGCGATTGCCGCGACGCTGACGCTGGCGTCGCAGGCTTTTGCGCAATCCGACGCCGTCGACCCGGAAATGCGCATCGAGCAACTTGAGAATCAGTTGCGGCAACTCACCGGCCAGAACGAGGAACTGCAATACCGCAACCGGCAGCTCGAAGAGCGTCTGCAGGCACTGCAGGGCGGTGCGCAGGCCGCGCCCGGCGGACCGCCGGCCCTCGCCCAGCCCGGCATGGCGCAGCCGAATGTCGCGCAGCCCGGTGT
>JBAUUA010000828.1:0-5392 GCA_049582465.1 Bradyrhizobium sp.
ATCTTCTTGTATTCCATGACGCCGGATTTGTAGCGCTCCTTGCCACGCACGGTGATCGAGTGGTGATTCATATTGGTCTCCTTGAGTTGAACTTCCCGTCCCGGCTGGACCGACCCATCGGATTTCAAGTCATTCGGCGGCCACGGCGACCTCGCCGATACGCGGATCGAGCGCGCCCGAGCGATAGCGTTTCGCCATCTCTGCCAGCGGTATCACCTTGATTTTCGAGGCATTGCCGGCGGTACCGAATTGCTCGAAGCGCTCGCGGCAGAGATCGTGCATCGCATCCATCGCGGGTTTGAGGAACTTGCGCGGATCGAACTCGCGCCGGGCCTGCGTGGCGACCTTGCGGAACGTCGCGGTCATCGCAAGCCGGCAGTCGGTATCGATATTGACCTTGCGGACGCCGTGCCTGATGCCGCGGGCGATTTCTTCGACCGGAACGCCCCAGGTCTGCGGCATCTCCCCGCCAAAGGCATTGAAGATGTCCTGCAGCGGCTGCGGAACCGACGACGAGCCGTGCATCACCAGATGCGTGTTCGGCAGCCGGCGATGTATCTCCTCGACGACCCGCATGGCGAGGATGTCGCCGTCCGGCTTTCGGGAGAACTTGTAGGCGCCGTGCGAGGTCCCCATCGCGATCGCCAGCGCGTCGACCCCGGTGGAACGAACGAAGTCAACCGCCTGATCGGGGTCGGTGAGCAACTGGTCGTGGCTGACTTCGCCTTCGACACCGTGGCCGTCCTCCTGCTCGCCGCCACCATGTTCGAGCGAGCCGAGCACGCCAAGTTCGCCTTCCACCGACGCGCCGATCCAATGCGCCATTTCGGCGACGCGCCGCGTGATATCGACGTTGTACTCGTAACTTGCCGCCGTCTTGGCGTCCGCCTTCAGCGAACCGTCCATCATCACCGATGTGAAGCCGTATTGAAGCGCGGTGGCGCAGGTGGCTTCCTCATTGCCGTGGTCTTGATGCATACAGAGCGGAATCTGCGGATACATCTCCTCCAATGCGTCGATTATCCTGGACAACATGACGTCACCGGCATAACTGCGCGCGCCGCGCGATGCCTGAATAATCACGGGCGCATCGACCGCGGCGGCGGCTTCCATGATGGCCAGCCCCTGCTCCATGTTATTGATGTTGAACGCCGGCACGCCGTAGCCCCGCTCGGCGGCATGATCGAGCAATTGTCTGAGTGTAATTCGCGCCATCGGAACCTCCGTTCAATCGTTTGCGTCACGTAAAGTGTCAAAGCCGAGCGCCGTCATCCTTGCCCGGGCGATGCAACGCATGGCAGCAGTAGCGACGGCTTCCGGAGTGATGCGGAATTCGCGATAAAGCGTCTCCGCCGGAGCCGACGCTCCGAAACCAGTCATCCCGACGAATTCGCCGCCATCGCCCAGCCAGCGTGACCAGTCGCCCTCGATCGCGGCCTCCACCCCGACGCGCGGACCGCGGCCGAGAACCCCTGCCCGGTATTCCTGCGGCTGCTGGCGAAACAAGTCTAAGCAGGGGGCCGAAACGACGGCGGCGTGAACATCTTCCTCCGCGAGCAGCTCTGCCGCCTCAAGCGCGATGGCCACTTCGGAGCCCGTCGCGATCAGAGTGACATCGCGGCCCTGCTCCGGCTCGACGACCACATAGGCGCCGCGCGCGACCAGATTGGCGTCGCCGGTAACGTCACGGAACGTCGAAAGCGCCTGTCGCGACAGGCACAGCACGGAGGGATTGGCCTGCGCCTGCAGCGCGCAATCCCAGGCCTCGACGGTTTCTACGGCATCGCCAGGACGGAACACGAACAGGTTGGGAATCGCCCGCAGTGACGCGAGATGCTCGACCGGCTGGTGGGTCGGACCATCCTCACCCAAGCCGATCGAGTCGTGCGTCATGACATGAATGACGCGCACGCCCATTAGCGCCGCCAGCCTGATCGCGGGGCGGCTATAGTCGGCAAAGGTGAGAAATGTGCCGCCGTAGGGAATGAACCCGCCGTGCAGGGCGATGCCGTTCATCGCGGCGGCCATGGCATGCTCGCGGACACCATAATGGATATAGCTGCCCTCGAAGCAATCGTGTCGAACCGCCCCGTGCGTCTTGGCTCGCGTGAGATTGGAGTGCGTCAGATCGGCCGAGCCGCCCAGCAAATTCGGCAGGACCTGGGCGATCGCGTCGATCACGAGCTGAGACGCCTGCCGGGTGGCGATATCGGGCCTTTCGGCGGCAAAGCGACTGCGTATCTCCGCCATCGCTCCTGCATATTCGCTGGGCAGATGGCGATTCAGCGCGTCGTGAAAAGCCGAGCGCGGGGCAGAATTGGAGCGCCTTGTCCGCTCGATCCAGGTTCGGCGGGCTTCCCGCCCCCGCGTACCGATCTTGCGCCATAAGTCGAAAACTGAATCCGGAATATCGAAGGGCTCGTGCGGCCAGCGCAGCGCGGCGCGTGTCTTTGCGATCTCGTCGGCACCAAGCGGCGCACCGTGCGCTTTTTCAGTGCCCTGGCGGTTCGGGGCGCCAAAACCGATGACGGTGCGGCACGCAATCAGGGATGGGCGGTCACCGTGTTTCGCTTGCTCGATCGATGCCGCGATAGCCTCGGGATCGTGGCCGTCGACGCGGTGCGCTGACCAGCCCGATGCCTTGAAGCGCGCCAGCTGGTCGTCCGAACACGACAGCGATGTCGATCCGTCGATCGAGATTTCGTTGTCGTCGAACAGCACGATCAGCCTGTTGAGCCGAAGGTGACCGGCCAGCGAGATCGCCTCGTGGCTGAGCCCTTCCATCAGGCAGCCATCGCCGACGATCACGTAGGTATAATGATCGACACATTCGTCGCCAAAGCGAGCATTCAACAGGCGCTCCGCCAGCGCCATGCCAACCGCCGTGGCGATTCCCTGCCCCAGCGGACCAGTGGTTGTTTCGACGCCTGGCGTATGTCCGTATTCGGGATGCCCGGGCGTTTTCGAGCCCCATTGCCTGAAGGCCCTGAGCTCGTCGAGAGTCACGCCCCGATGGCCCGTCAGATACAGCAACGCATACAGCAGCATCGAGCCGTGACCGGCGGACAGAACGAACCGGTCCCGGTCCGGCCATGTCGGGTCGGCCGCGTCGAATTTGAGGAACCGGGAGAACAACACCGTCGCCACATCGGCCATCCCCATCGGCATGCCCGGGTGGCCGGACCTGGCCTTCTCGACCGCGTCGATCGCAAGAAAGCGAACCGCGTTCGCCATGTCCGCATGCGTGACGTCCACGGGGCTGGCTATGGGGGATGGAGCTTGAATGTTCATGCCGTGCGCCTCTTGCGTTCGATCAGTTGCAGGATCAGCGGGGTGAGAATGAGCTGCATCGCGAGGTCGAGCTTCGCCCCATGGATCACGATCGAATTGGCGCGCGACATGAAGCTGTTCGGAATCATCGAGAGCAGATAGGGAAAGTCGATCCCGCGCGGATTTTTCAGCCGGATCACAACCATCGATTCGTCGGGGGTCGGGATCCAGCGCGCGATGAACGGGTTCGACGTATCGACCGTCGGCACGCGCTGAAAATTGATGTCGGTCTCGGCGAATTGCGGGCAGATGTAATTCACGTAGTCCGGCATCCGCCGCAGAATGGTGTCGGTGACAGCTTCGGTCGAATAGCCGCGGTCGCCGCGGTCACGATGCAGTTTCTGGATCCATTCGAGATTGATTACCGGCACGACACCGATCTTGAGATCGGCATATTGCGCGACATTGACCTTGTCGGTCACGACGGCGCCGTGAAGGCCCTCGTAAAACAACAGGTTGGAGCCTTCCGGGAGCGATTCCCATTCGGTAAAGGTCCCGGGTGCGCCGCCATACACCTTGGCTTCTTCCTCGTCATGGACGTAATGGCGCGTGGTGCCGCAGCCCGATTCACTGTAGTCGCGAAATAGTTTCTCGAGTTGCTCGAAGAGGTTCGTCTCGGGACTGAAGTGGCTGAAGTGCTTGTTGCCGCGCTCGCCTTCCTCGATCATTTTGGTGCGCATCTCAGCGCGGTTGTAGCGATGGAACGCGTCGCCCTCGATGTAGGCGGCCGCGATTTTTTCACGACGAAAGATGTTCTCGAACGTCTTCTTGACCGACGTCGTGCCGGCGCCCGACGAACCCGTAATCGATATAATGGGATGACTGCGCGACATCTGCTGGTCCGCCTTCAGAGAAACAGGCCGCGCCGCGCAAAGAGCGGAGCGTTGCTGTTCTCGAACATCGGTTCAATTGTCTCGTGGATGGCCATGACGTCGCGAACCGCCCGCGCCGAGCCCATGATCAGTGGCACGCGCTGGTGCGGTGATTTCGCCGAAAGCTCGAGAATGCGCCGGCGCCCCGTCGTCGCGGCGCCGCCAGCCCATTCCATCACGAGCGCCATCGGATGCGCCTCATACAACAGACGCAGCCGTCCCTCGCGATAGCCGGGCCGCGCGTCGGCTGGATAAAGAAACACGCCGCCGCGGACCAGGATACGTAGCGACTCGGCGACCAGCGATCCAATCCAGCGCATGTTGAAGTCGGCGCCCTGGCTGCCATCGGCGCCCGCCAGGCACTCATCGATGTAGGCGCGGACGGGACCGTACCAGTGCCGGCGATTGGAGGCGTTGATGGCATATTCCGCCGTGTCGGACGCGATCCGGATGCCGCGCTTGATCAGCAGAAATTCGCGGGTACGCGTGTCGAGAATGAAGATATCGACGCTGGCGTCGAGCGCGAGAACGAGCATGGTTTGAGGGCCATAAACCACGAAGCCCGCGGCGCACTGTGCCGTGCCCGGCTCGAAGAAGGTCGAGAGAACGTCGTTTCCGAGCGGACGGATCGAAAAGATGGTTCCGACCGAGATATTATTGGCCAGGTTGGCCGATCCATCGAGCGGGTCAATCGCGACGCACAGGGGCGCATTGGGATCGAGCAATTCAGGGACGGCCAATTCCTCGGACAAGACCGCCGCCACCGGGCATTTGCGCAGCGCCCGGCGCATGATCGCATCAGCGGCAAGATCGATATCTTTCTGCGGGTCGCCATCGGGATTGACGCCGCCGTTCTTTCCGGTGATGCCGACAAGCGGACCGTTGGCAATAACGGCGGAAAGATCGATGGCCGCAGCCGCAATCGCGGCAATCACGGCAGTGACCGCCGCTCCGTCCGGCGTTTGCGGCGCTAGCCGGTCGAGATGCGACCGCAACGTCACGTGTTCCTCCATGGCCGTTTCCCTGTCGCGCCCACTCCGGGGCCGTTCCGCGCCATCCGCCGGTGAGCGCCGCGCGGTCGCACAACAGCGCAATTTGCAAAATTAGTAAAATTTTCTTATCTTGGCGTTTGGCAAAGTTTTTCTTATAAAGGTGACACGATGGCGGGTCGATTTGTGCGGGAACTAACC
>JBAUUA010000829.1:0-1632 GCA_049582465.1 Bradyrhizobium sp.
GGCCTGGTCGGATGCGCTGCGCACCGTGCTGCGCGAGGGCGACGCCTACGGGCAGAGTGCGGTGGGCGCTGGCGAGAAGGTCAACGTCGAATATGTCTCGGCCAATCCGACCGGGCCGATGCATGTCGGGCATTGCCGCGGCGCGGTGTTCGGCGACGCGCTGTGCAGCCTGCTGGCGTTCGCGGGCTATGACGTCACCCGTGAATATTACATCAACGACGCCGGCGCGCAGGTCGACGTGCTCGCGCGCTCGGCATACCTCAGATACCGCGAGGCGCTCGGCGAAAACATCGGCGCCATTCCGGAAGGGCTTTATCCCGGCGACTATCTGAAGCCGGTCGGACAGGCACTGGTTGCCGAATATGGCGACAGGCTATTGGCGATGCCGGAAGACCAATGGCTTCCGGTCGTGCGCGACAAGTCGATCGCGATGATGATGGAGGAGATCAAGGGCGATCTCGCAGCCCTCAACATCCGGCATGACGTGTTCTTTTCCGAGCGTTCGCTGACACAGGCGGGCAACAACAAGGTCGCCGAGACGATCGATTTCCTGCGCTCGCGGGGCGACGTCTATGAAGGCCGCTTGCCGCCGCCGAAAGGCGGGCCCGTCGAGGATTACGAGGACCGCGAGCAGACGCTGTTTCGCGCCACCGCCTATGGCGACGATGTCGATCGTCCCCTGATGAAGTCCGACGGTTCCTATACCTATTTCGCTTCCGACATCGCCAACCACAAGAACAAGTTCGACCGCGGTTTCACCAATCTGATCGACGTCTTCGGCGCCGATCACGGCGGTTACATCAAGCGCATGCAGGCGGCGGTCAAGGCGGTCACCGCCGGCAAGGCGACGCTGGATGTGAAGATCGTGCAACTGGTAAAGCTGCTGCGCAACGGCGAGCCGGTGAAGATGTCGAAACGCTCGGGCGATTTCGTCACCTTGCGCGAGGTGGTCGACGAGGTCGGCAAGGACGCCGTCCGCTTCATGATGCTCTACCGCAAGAATGATGCGGTGCTGGATTTCGACCTCGCCAAGGTGATCGAGCAGTCGCGCGAGAACCCGGTATTCTATGTGCAGTACGGCCACGCCAGGGGCCACTCGGTGTTCCGCAACGCCCGGGAGGTGATCCCGGACTTGCCCGAGGAGGCGGTTGCCCGCTCGGCGTTCCTGGGGGACGCAGCGGTGGAGCGGCTGACCGACCCTTCCGAAATGGACCTCTTGCGGCGGCTCGCCCTCTACCCCCGGATGATCGAGGCGGCCTCAGCGGCGCATGAGCCTCACCGAATCGCTGTTTATCTGTATGATCTTGCCAGCGAATTTCACGGGCTGTGGACGAGGGGGCGCGATTTGCCCTATTTACGCTTCATTATCAATAATGATGCAGAGATCACTAAGGCGCGGCTGGCTTTGGTCCAGGGGGTAGTCTCGGTTCTGGCGTCGGGCTTGGCCGTTCTCGGCGTTCACGCCCCGGACGAGATGCGGTAATTTCAGGGGCGAAGGTCGCTCGCACGGGGACCGTGAGCGGCATCTGGCAGGGGCTGGTTCGTCAGTAGAGGCGGGGTTGGCGACTTTCCCGAAGGGGACGCATCATCACGATGGCTGATCGATATCGCGACAGACCTTTTCCCGCTGAT